>NZ_CATKPX010000035.1:0-54671 GCF_949767755.1 Pseudomonas sp. IT-P4
GATGATATGCGATCCCCTGTGGGAGCGAGCTTGCTCGCGATTGCGAAGGATCAACCGCCGATAATCTTCATGACAGTCGCACCACCGGAGAACGCCACTTCCTGCTTGTCCCCCAAGGCTTTCACCAGCAGCCGCTGCAAGGCCGGCAGCGCCTGATGGCGCGGCTTGTCCAGCAGATCGCCGACGTAATGGCGATTGCTCGACGACAGGCAGCCATGCAGCCACCCGGTGGAAGATAAACGAAGGCGCGAGCAAGTACGGCAGAACGGCACACTTTCGTTGGCGATCACGCCGAAATGGCCTCGCCCCGGAATTTCATAGCGCACCGCTGTCGCATCGACGGGCGCGTCGGCTTGCAGATATTCGTAGCGCTCGCCGATCAGGCTCAGCAATTGCTGGAGGCTGACGAACTGTTGCAAAAAGGCATTGGAGTCGTTGGCCAGATGGCCCATGCGCATCAACTCGATAAAGCGCAGTTCATAACCGCGCTCCAGGCAATAGTCGAGCAGCGGCATCACTTGATCGAGGTTTTGTCCGCGCAGCGGCACCATGTTGACCTTGATCTTCATGCCGGCCGCACTGGCCTCGTTCATGCCGTCGAGCACGGTGGCCAGGTCGCCGCCCCGGGCAATGCCGCGGAACGCACTGGCGTCGAGGGTATCGAGGGAAACGTTGAGGCGCCGAATGCCGGCGTTCACCAGCAGCGGCAGTTTCTTCGCCAGCAACTGGCCATTGGTGGTCAGGCTGATGTCTTCCAGGCCCATCTGCCCGACCGCCGTCATGAACGCTTCGAGTTTCGGGCTGACCAGCGGCTCGCCGCCGGTAATGCGCAGACGCTCGATGCCCGCTGCTTCAATCAGATAAGCCACGCCGCGCGCCATGGCTTCGGCCGACAATTCATCCTGCGCAGCCACCAGCCGCTTGCCGTTGGGCACGCAGTAGGTACAAGCGTAATTGCAGGCTGAGGTCAGACTGATTCGCAAGTTGCGAAAACGCCTGCCTTGACGGTCAACGATCATGGTCACTCCGGCGGAAGAATATCGGGCCACTAAAACTTGACTCAGAAATCAAGTTTTAGCAAGTCCTCTACCTGAGTATATTCCTGCGGTACTGCGCCATGTAGCGAAATCATGGCGCAATAAGGCAACTGAATGGCTCAGCTGCCGGAAGTGTCGGTGTCACGCTTGCGCTTGTTGCCCATGCGCACGCCGATGTCCATCAGGAACTGGAAGAAACCTTCCTGATCTTCCAGCACATTGCTCCAGAACGGCGAGTGATACAGCGCGACGGCACCGTGCACCAGCGCCCAGGACGCGCAGTAGTGGAAGTAAGGCGGCACGTCTTCCAGCTTGCCTTCGCTGATCCGCCCCTTGATCAGCAGGGTCAGGCGTTCGAAGTTCGAGGCACGGATCTTGTGCAACTCCTCGATCATCTCCGGCACCTGGTTGCCCTTGACCACTTTCTCTTCGAGGCGGTCGAACAGGCGATAGCGTTGTGGATCGCGCATGCGGAATTCGAAGTAGGCCCGGGACAGGGCTTCCTTGTCCTTGTCGACATCGGCCGAATGCAGCAGAGCGTTCAAATCGCGCTCGTAGTCGAGCATCAGGCGCAGATAGATTTCCGCCTTGGATTTGAAGTGCTTGTAGATCGTGCCTTTACCGATACCGACGGCATCAGCAATCATCTCGACGGTGACACTGTCTTCACCTTGTTCGAGGAACAGCTTGAGCGCGGTATCGAGAATTTCCTGCTCGCGGCGACGGAATTCACGGACCTTACGAGGTTCTTTATGCATAAGAAAAGGTCTGTCGGGGTCAAAATTCGAAGCCGCGTATTATGCCTAACTTGCGCAAAAATGCACGGATCATCCGACCATATCTGCGCTTTCTGGTCATTCCGCGTACGTTTACAGGGTGATGAGAACTCTTCCGAAGCGCACGTATTCCAAATTTGTTTAAAAACCCGTGCCGCTAAACTGGACGAGGCGCAATCCTGATCAATACTTGAACTGTCGGCGGGGCATCTCCCCCAAGTGTCACGCCGATATTGGTACCAACGGACCGCGTGCCATTGTTTTACTCCTAATGGTCTTAACCCGGATTCACCCCCCAGAACCCGGGTTTTTTTTGCCTGCGATTTAACCTTTTACGTGTGCCAGCGGGAACAGTCGCTTGAAATTCGCCGTGGTTTGCTCGGCAAACCGCTCGTAGGGCTCACCACGCAACATTGCCAGAAATTCCGCAACTTCACGCACGTACTGCGGCAGGTTTGGCTTGCCGCGATAGGGAATCGGCGCCAGGTACGGCGAGTCGGTTTCCACCAGCAATCGGTCGGCCGGCACCTTGCTGGCCACATCGCGCAACGCATCGGCATTGCGAAAAGTGACAATCCCGGACAGGGAAATGTAATAGCCCATGTCCAGCGCGGCTTTCGCCATCTCCCAGTCTTCGGTAAAGCAATGCAATACGCCCGCCTGGGGCAGCGCTGCTTCACGCAGCAAGTCCAGGGTATCGGAGCGGGCGCCACGGGTGTGGATGATCACCGGTTTGCCGGTCTGTTGCGCCGCTTGCAGATGCAGTCGGAAGGACTCCTGCTGCAACTCTGCTGCTTCCGGTTCGTAGTGATAGTCCAGGCCGGTTTCGCCAATCGCCACCACCCGCGGGTGATTGAGCTCCTGCAACAGCCAGTCCAGCGCCGGCGCGGCACCCGGCTGCACATCCAGAGGGTGTACGCCCACCGAGCAGTCGACGTCGTCATAACGTTCGGCCAGGGCCTTGACGTCGGCCGCGTTGTCCGCGCTGACACCGATACACAGAAAGTGCCCTACCCCGCGCTGCCGGGCTGCATCAAGGGCAGCATCCAGGGAGCCGTCGTGGGCGGTCAGGTCGAGGCGATCAAGGTGACAATGGGAATCTACGAGCATAAGGGGCTGCAACTTGTATCGAATGGGTGGGACGGTCGGATGTACCGATACTCAGAGTTTAGGCGCAGACGGTCATCGCTGGGCAGGCAACGACGCCCATTGCACCAGCAATGCCTCCAGCAGCAAGGCCGGATTGAGGTTGGCCTTGCTCAGGACTTTCTGTCGCTGGGCGAGGATCCAGTCCTGGATATCGAGGACTTTGCCCTGGGCGCTTTTCTGCGCCAGGTATTGCACGACCTTGCGCATGTCGGCAAGGCCGAGGCCAGCTTCGTCCTGGGTCAACTGATAGCGCAGGATCAGGCTCGACCAATCGCAGAACCAGTCGAACAGGCGCAACATCGGAATGTTTTTCCATTCTTCGGCCAGTTGCGTCGGCGACTGCTGTTGCTTGAGGAGTTTTTTCACCCCTTCCACCACGTGCGCGCGCTGTTCACGCACGCCCTGCCCCTGGAGGTTGACCGCCGCCAGCGGCGAACCGGCGGCCAGCGTGAGCAGTTCGACGCGCTCGTCTTCGGAACACTCCGGCAGCGCCTGGGCCAGCCATTTCAAACTCATGGCCTCGCCCGGTAGCGGACAGGCCTGCTGCACGCAGCGACTCTTGATGGTTGGCAACAAGCGGCTCGGCTGATGGCTGACCAGCAACAGGACGGTATCGCCGGACGGTTCTTCAAGGCTTTTGAGCAAGGCGTTGGCGGCGTTGATGTTCATCGACTCGACCGGCTCGATCAGCACCACCTTGCGCCCGCCCAACTGCGCGGTCTGCACCACGAAACCGACCAGGTCGCGAACCTGGTCGACCTTGATCGCCTTGTCGGCTTCTTCGGGCTCCAGGATGTAATTATCCGGGTGGCTGCCAGCCTTGAGCAACAGGCATGATTTGCATTCGCCACAGGCCTCCAGCGCGTTCGGGCGCTGGCACAGCAAGCTGGCCATCAAGCGCTCGGCCAGTGCCCGCTTGCCGATCCCGGCCGGGCCATGCAGCAGGTAGGCGTGCGCATGCTGGGCGCGACCGGCCAGTTGCTGCCAGAGGGCTTCCTGCCACGGGTAGGCCTCAGCCACGGTTCAACTCCAGCAGGCGCGGCAGCAAGGCATCCAGCGATTGCTGGACCTTTGCCAACGGCTGGGCAGCATCGACCAGCACATAACGCACCGGATCCGCCTTGGCGCGCTCGAGAAAGGCACTGCGCACGGCATCGAAAAAGGTCCGGCCTTCAAGCTCGAAGCGATCCAGACGACCACGAGCGCTGGCGCGGGCCAGGCCGACCTCGACAGGCAGATCGAAAATCAGTGTCAGGTCCGGGCGCAGATCGCCCTGGACGAAGGCTTCCAGGGTCGCGATGCGTTCCAGCGACAAGCCCCGACCGCCACCCTGGTAGGCGTATGTCGAATCGGTGAAACGATCACACAAGACCACGGCACCGCGAGCCAGCGCCGGGCGAATCACCTCGGCCAGGTGCTGGGCACGCGCCGCGAACACCAGCAGCAGCTCGGTGTCCGGGTTCATGACTTCATCGACCGGAGCCAGCAGCACGTCACGGATGCGCTCGGCCAACGGCGTGCCACCCGGCTCGCGGGTCAGCACCACCTCGATGCCGGCGGCGCGCAGGCGCTCGGCCAGGTATTCGCGATTGGTGCTCTTGCCGGCGCCTTCGGGGCCTTCCAGAGTAATAAACAAGCCGGTCACAGGCAGTCCTTAGTCAGAGTCATTGCGAGCTTTTCGGTGCGTTGGCATCGAGTTCGGGCGTTTCGGGGGCTGGCGCAGGTTCTTGCGCCGGCACTTGCGGCAGCGCCTCGGGAGCCGTATTCGGTGAAGCGGCCGGAATCGGTGTTTGTTCCTGCGAAGCCTTGGCCTCCTGCGTACCGTTTTGTTCAGTATCGGTCGGCGATGTCTCTGGCGTGGCAGTGGGTGCCGGGCTGGAGCGGTAATCGGCGCGACGCTTGATCTGGAACTCCTTCACGGCATTGTTGTGGGCATCCAGGTCGTCGGAGAACACGTGAGTGCCATCACCACGCGCCACGAAGTAAAGGCTGTTGCCCTCCACCGGATTGAGTGCCGCATGGATGGCTTCGCGACCGACCATGGAAATCGGGGTCGGCGGCAGGCCCGCATTCATGTAGGTGTTATAGGGCGTCGATTCCTTGAGGTGAGCCCGGGTCAGCTTGCCGCTGTAGCGGTCGCCGAGGCCGTAGATCACTGTCGGATCGGTCTGCAGCAGCATGCCTATCGCCATGCGGCGCACAAACACGCCGGCAATCTGTCCGCGTTCCTGTGGCACACCGGTTTCCTTTTCCACCAGCGAAGCCATGATCAGCGCCTGGTAGGGTTCGGTGTACGGCGTATCTGCAGCGCGCTTCTCCCACTCCTTGGCGAGCACTTCATCGAGGCGGTCGTAAGCGGTTTTCAGCACCTCGACATCAGACATGCCCCTCACGTAACGATAAGTGTCAGGGAAGAAGCGCCCTTCCGGAAAAATCCCGGTGTGGCCGAGCTTGTCCATGACCTGGCTATCGCTCAAACCGTCGAGGCTATGATCAAGTTTTTCTTCCTTGGCCAGCGCTGCGCGGACCTGACGGAAATTCCAGCCTTCGACCAGGGTCAGGCTGTATTGAACCATTTCCCCGCGTTTCCACAGATCGATCAGGCCTTCGACGGTCATGCCAGGTTGAATGCGGTATTCCCCGCTGTGCAGAGGTTGTTTGGCCAGGTTGAAGCGCCAATACACCCGCAGCCAGAATGCGTCCTTGATGACGCCATTGGCTTCGAGTCGGTAGAAGGTGCGGGTCGGCGTGGTGCCCTTGGGCACATCCAGCAATTGTTCCTGGGCAATGTTCAGCGGCTGTACCAGCGCCGAATGAATCTTCCAGGCAGAAGCACCCATCAGCAGCCCCGCCAGAACCACTCCGGTTTCCAGCAGCAGCAAGAGTTTACGTCTCACGTATCAAGCATCCAGTAGCACACGGGCAATGGTTTGGAGTTTACGGGTGAGCGGCCCAACCGGCCAGTGAAGAGCAGCATAGGCGCGCACCGGCCAGATACCATACACGCTGTTGCAGACAAAGACTTCGTCAGCCCATTGCAGCTGCTCGAGGGGGATATCGGTGATTTGCGTGGGGATTCCCAGCGACTTGGCCTGAAACAATATTTCGGCACGCATCACGCCTGCCACGCCGCAGCGCTTGAGGTCGGCAGTGATGAGCACGCCATCACGCACCAGGAACAAGTTGCTGAACACGCCTTCAATCACGCGCCCGGCCTGATCGAGCATCAAGCCTTCGGCATGCTCGCTGTCCTGCCATTCGGCACGGGCGAGGACTTGCTCAAGACGATTCAGGTGCTTGAGGCCGGCCAGTAATGGCTGCCTGGACAATCGCGTGACGCAGGGAAACAGACGAACACCCTGCTCACCGTGGACCCCAGGGTAAGCCGCCGGTGGATTGCCTTGCAGAATGCGTCGGGCCTGGGCCGAAGGATCCGGGGCGTAACCGCGCAGTCCGTCGCCACGGGTGAGAATGAGCTTGAGCACCCCATCACCCAGTGCCGCGGCGTAGGCCAACAGTTCGCTGCGGATCAGCTCATGCTCGGCGGTTATCGCCAGGCGTGAGCAGCCATCCGCCAGACGCGACAGATGCCGGTCCAGCAACACGGGCCGACCACTGCGCACGGCGATGGTCTCGAACAGACCATCGCCATAAGCCAGGCCGCGATCCTTCAGCGACAAAGCGTCAGCCGGCTGACCGTCGACCCAGCTGTCCATCAGCCTGCGAACCGGCGGAACACCAGCGAGCCGTTGGTGCCACCAAAACCGAAGGAGTTGGAAACGACCACATCGATATCCATGTTGCGCGCCGTGTGCGGCACGAAATCGAGGTCGCAGCCTTCATCCGGCTCATCGAGGTTAATGGTCGGCGGCGCCACCTGGCCGTTGATCGCCAGCACGCTGAAGATCGCCTCGACCGCGCCCGCCGCACCCAGCAGGTGGCCGGTCATGGACTTGGTGGAACTGACAGCCAGCTTGTAGGCGTGCTCGCCGAACACCGACTTGATCGCATTGACTTCGGCCAGGTCGCCTGCCGGAGTCGAGGTGCCGTGGGCATTGATGTACTGCACTTGATCGCCATTGATTTTGGCATCGCGCAGTGCATTGGTGATGCAGCGCGCAGCACCCGCGCCATCAGCTGGCGGCGAGGTCATGTGGTAAGCGTCGCCACTGGTGCCGAAGCCGATCAGCTCGGCATAGATGGTCGCGCCGCGGGCCTTGGCGTGCTCGAGTTCTTCCAATACCAGCGCGCCGGCACCATTGGACAATACAAAGCCATCGCGGCCCTTGTCCCATGGACGGCTGGCGCGGGTCGGCTCATCGTTGCGGGTCGACAGCGCGCGGGAGGCACCGAAGCCGCCCATGCCCAGACCGCAGGCCGCCATCTCGGCGCCGCCGGCAATCATCACGTCGGCTTCGTCGTACATGATGTTGCGGGCCGCCATGCCAATGCAGTGGGTACCGGTGGTACAGGCCGTGGCGATGGCGTAGTTGGGTCCCTGTGCACCGAGGTGGATGGACAGGAAACCGGAAATCATATTGATGATCGAGCCTGGCACGAAGAACGGAGAGATCCGTCGCGGGCCGGTCTCGTGCAGCGTGCGGGCGGTTTCTTCGATATTGGTCAGACCGCCAATACCCGAGCCCATGGCCACGCCGATACGCTCACGGTTGGCGTCGGTGACTTCCAGACCGGAATTGCGTACCGCCTGAAAACCTGCGGCCAGACCGTACTGAATGAACAGGTCGAGCTTGCGGGCTTCCTTGACCGAGAGGTATTCCTCGACATTGAAGTCCTTTACCGAGCCGCCAAAACGGGTGGAATAGGCAGAAAGGTCGGCGTGTTCGATCAGACCAATGCCACTACGGCCAGCCAGAATGCCCTGCCAGCTGCTCGGCACATCCGTGCCCAGTGGCGACAACATACCCATACCGGTGACTACGACGCGTCTACGCGACACAGCACTCTCCTTTTTTCAAATGACGACTTTGCATCAGGCCTAAAGAAAAAACCGCACGCCTTGATGGCAGTGCGGTTTTTCCATGACAGCGAGCAACGATTACAAACTATTACGCCTGGTGGCTAGTAACGTAGTCGATTGCAGCTTGTACAGTAGTGATCTTCTCGGCTTCTTCGTCAGGGATTTCGGTCTCGAATTCCTCTTCCAGAGCCATCACCAGCTCAACGGTGTCAAGGGAGTCGGCACCCAGGTCTTCAACGAAGGAAGCAGTGTTGACCACTTCTTCTTCTTTAACGCCCAGTTGCTCAGCAACGATTTTCTTGACGCGCTCTTCGATGGTGCTCATACCTTGTTTTCACTCCTAATGGACAAATTCAGGCAGCTGGCCAGTGGGTAAGTGTATAGAAAGACTTTTCAGCTTTTCAACTGAAAGCTTCACTCCTCGTACCCGGTGACCCTCTGCCTATAAATAGATTGCAGCTTTATAACGGATTTTAGACAGCTCGTATGACATTTTTTTGAAGCAATCCGTCACATTTGAATTACATGTACATCCCGCCGTTCACCGGGATTGTAGCTCCGGTAACGTAAGCCGCACCGTCCGACGCAAGAAAAGCGACCACGGACGCGATCTCTTGAGCCTGCCCCAGACGACCCAGCGGAATCTGCGTCTGCAAGGCTTCACGCTGTGCCTCGGGCAGTTCACGGGTCATATCGGTATCGATGAACCCAGGGGCCACCGAGTTTACCGTAATCGAACGCGAACCGACTTCACGCGCCAGAGCACGGCTGAAACCTTCCAGGCCGGCCTTGGCGGCAGCGTAGTTTACTTGGCCTGCGTTGCCCATGGCACCCACAACCGAGCCAATACTGATAATTCGGCCCCAACGAGCTTTGGTCATGCCGCGCAAAACGCCCTTGGACAGGCGGAACAGACTGTTCAGATTGGTATCGACAACGTCGTGCCACTCGTCGTCTTTCATGCGCATCATCAGGTTATCGCGGGTGATACCGGCATTATTGACCAGAATTGCCGGCGCACCGAACTGCTCCTGAATGCTCGCCAGAACACTTGCCACGGACTCGTCGCTGGTGACATTGAGTTCCAGGCCTGTGCCCTGGATACCGTTTTCCTTCAGGGTCGCGGCGATGCGCTCAGCACCCGACGCGGAGGTCGCGGTACCCACAACGATAGCGCCCTGACGCCCCAGTTCCAGGGCGATGGCCTGGCCTATGCCACGGCTTGCACCGGTGACCAGTGCAACTTTACCTTGCAGACTCATGCAAGCTTCTCCTGATTCAGGCCAACGCTGCACGGGCGGCAGCGAAAGCGTCTGGGGTATTGAGGTTGGATGTCGACACGCCTTCGGCGCAACGTTTGTTCAGACCGGCGAGCACTTTGCCCGGGCCACACTCGACCAGGTTGGTCGCGCCTTTGGCGGCCAGCGCCTGGACCGATTCAACCCAGCGTACTGGCTTGTACAGTTGTTCGAGCAGATCGCGCTTGAGGGTTTCCAGATCGGCCGGCACCTGGGCACTGACGTTCTGTACCACGGGAATCTGCGGCGCCTGCCAGTCGATCGCAGCGATCGATTCGGCGAAACGTTCGGCAGCCGGACGCATCAGCTCGCAGTGCGACGGCACACTGACCGGCAGCGGCATGGCGCGCTTGGCACCACGCGCCTTGCAGCCTTCGATGGCGCGCTCGACGGCAGCCTTGGCACCGGCGATGACCACCTGGCCCGGCGAGTTGAAATTGACCGCGCTGACCACTTCGCCTTGCGCCGCTTCGGCACAGGCTGCCAGTACGTCGGCATCGTCCAGGCCCAGGATAGCGGCCATGCCGCCCTGCCCGGCCGGAACGGCTTCCTGCATCAACTGGCCACGACGCTCGACGAGTTTCACCGCGTCGCCCAGGCTCAGGCTGCCTGCCGCGACCAGCGCGCTGTATTCACCCAGGCTGTGCCCGGCAACGTAGGCCGGGCGTGCGCCACCTTCAGCCAGCCACAGACGCCACAAGGCGATAGAGGCGGTCAGAATGGCCGGCTGGGTTTTATCGGTTTGATTGAGTTGCTCTTCCGGCCCTTGCTGGGTCAGTGCCCACAGGTCGTAACCCAGTGCATCGGAAGCTTCTTTGAATGTTTCAAGGACAACCGGATGTTGCGCGCCCAGCTCGGCCAGCATGCCGAGGGACTGCGAACCCTGTCCTGGAAAGACGAATGCGAGGGAAGCAGACATGTAACAAGCCCCTAATGATCTTGTCGTCGGAGAGTTGGCGCCCCACTTCGGGGACGCAAGAAACTGACAGTTGGATGGCCCATCGAACCAAGCGGTCACATTTAAGCATTGTCCGACGAAAACGCCTAAAGCAACAAATCCTCCAGACGACCGTGCAGGCGCTCGGGAAGATTCTCCTGAATCTCGATCAAGGCGCGCTCAATGGCACTCTGAAACCCCTGGACCCCTGCAGAACCGTGGCTTTTCACCACAATACCCTGCAAGCCGAGAAAGCTCGCGCCGTTGTGTCGGGCAGGCGCCAGATCGGCCTGCAGGCGCTTCATCAAGGGCAGCGCCAGTGCGCCAACCACGCGAGAGGCCACGTTCTTCCTGAACAACGCCTCGATGCGCCCGGCAATCATGGTCGCCAGACCTTCGCTGGACTTGAGCAGGATGTTGCCGACAAAACCGTCACACACCACCACATCCGCTTCGCCACGGTACAAACCGTCGCCCTCGATAAAGCCGATGTAATTGATGCCACGGGCGCCTTGCAACAAAGTCGCTGCCAACTTGACCTGCTGATTGCCCTTGATGTCTTCGGTGCCGATGTTCAGCAACGCCACCCGAGGACGCGCGATACCCAGGGTCTCAGCCGCAACCGAGCCCATGACCGCAAACTGCAGCAGATGCTCGGCACTGCAATCGACGTTGGCGCCCAGGTCGAGCAATTGGCAGTAACCCTTTTGTGTCGGAATCGCCGCCACCATGGCCGGGCGGTCAATGCCCGGCAGGGTCTTGAGCACGAACCGCGACAACGCCATCAGCGCACCGGTATTGCCGGCACTGACACAGGCCTGGACCTTGCCGTCACGCAACAACTCAAGCGCCACGCGCATCGACGAGTCGGGTTTGCCACGCAGGGCCTGGGCCGGCTTCTCGTCCATTGTGATGACTTCGCTCGCCGGGGCAATCGACAGGCGCGCGCGATCCACAGCCGGATGGCCAGCGATCAATTCTTCAAGAAGGGAGGGTTGACCGACGAGGGTCAGGTGCAGCGAGGGTGTAGCAGACAGGCAAGCAAGGCTGGCCTGGACAATGCTGCGGGGACCGAAGTCCCCGCCCATTGCGTCAATCGCGATGACTTGAGCGGACAAGTGATTACTCGTCAGCGCCCTTGTCGATCACTTTACGGCCACGGTATACGCCTTCTGGCGATACGTGGTGACGCAGGTGAACTTCACCGGTGGTTTTTTCTACAGACAGGGTGCTAGCCTCGAGAGCGTCGTGCGAACGGCGCATGTCACGGGCAGAGCGGGATTTTTTGTTCTGCTGAACAGCCATAATTGATTAACTCCTAAACGTTTGGGTCACGCTTTAACTGCGCCAATACACTGAACGGGTTGGACCGCGTTACCTCGTCCTCGCTCGGTTCGGGCTCATCGAGACCCGCCGGCTGCTGGCATTCTTCCGGATGATGAGCAGGCACAATGGGCAAGGCGAGCAGAAGCTCCTCCTCGATCAGTGACTGCAGATCCAAAGGATCTTCGCCCAGTTCCAGCACGTCATAACCTTTCGGCAACGACTGGGTATTCGCACCCTCCTTCACCACAGCGTAACTGCATTCGCTGTGGATCGGCAGGGTGACCAGCTCAAGACAACGCTGGCAAACCATTTTGACCTCAGTGTCGATAAAGCTGTGGATGACCACAGATTTACGTTCATCTCGTTCAAAAACGAATTTAGCCTGCACCGTACCGACATTGTCGGAAAGCGGGTCGCAGAGTCTCTCCAAATCGGCCAGCAGCATTTCACCTTGAAGGGTGGTGCCACGATCAGCCAATTTGCGCGGGTCAACGTGAGGTGGAATCGGGTCATTCAACATAGGCGCAGCATTATAGGGATGCCCCCGCCCATGTCAAAGGAAATTCAGCCCTGTCCGTCACTTGGAAGCCTCGCTAGAATTCGCACACGCCTTATGGAGTTGCGCATGCTGCCTTTATTACTCGCTTCCAGCTCGGCCTATCGCCGGGAATTGCTGACCCGCCTGCAGCTGCCTTTCACTTGCAGCTCGCCGGATATCGATGAAAGCCATCGCCCGGGTGAGTCCGCCATCGAGCTGGTCAAGCGCCTCGCCGAAGAGAAAGCGCGCGCCCTGGCCGACAGCCATACCGCTCATCTGATAATCGGCTCCGACCAGGTCGCCGTGCTGGGAGAGCGGATTATCGGCAAGCCTCACACCTTCGAAAAGGCCCACGAACAACTGCTGGCCGCCAGCGGTGCCAGCGTGACGTTCCTGACCGGCCTGGCCCTGCTCAACAGCCAGACCGGGTACTGCCAGGTCGATTGCGTGCCGTTCACCGTACACATGCGCACACTCGACGCAACCCGCATCGAACGCTACCTGCACGCAGAGCAACCCTACGACTGCGCAGGCAGCTTCAAGGCCGAAGGCCTGGGGGTCAGCCTGTTTCGCAGCACCGAGGGCCCTGACGCCACCAGCCTGATCGGCCTGCCACTGATTCGCCTGATCGACATGTTGCTGGTCGAAGGCGTGCAAATCCCCTGAAAGCAAAAGATCGCAGCCTGCGGCAGCCCCCACACGAATTAGCGTAGGAGCTGCCGCGGGCTGCGATCTTTTGACCCAAGGCCGGATCAGCGCAACGACGGACCGTTAAAGCCCATCCACATCGCCAAATGCTCAGCCACGCTGGCACCGAGTTTTTTCGAGAAGCGATCGAATGGCGACTCCTGAACGGTGAAGTCCACCAGCTCTTTCTCGCCGATCACATCCCGTGCAACCGAACTGGCATTGCCCAACCCATCGATCAACCCCAGCGGCAACGCCTGCTCACCGGACCAGACCAGGCCGGAGAACAGCTCCGGATGCTCCTTGTCCTTCAGGCGATCGCCACGCCCCTGCTTGACGCTGCTGATGAACTGCTTGTGGGTCGTATCGAGCACGCCCTGCCAGAAAACGGTTTCTTCCGGCTTCTGCGGCTGGAACGGATCGAGGAACGACTTGTGCTCGCCAGAGGTGTAGGTGCGCCGCTCGACGCCCAGCTTCTCCATGGTGCCGACAAAACCATAACCGGCTGCCGTCACACCGATGGAGCCGACCAGGCTCGCCTTGTCGGCGTAGATCTGATCTGCCGCGCTGGCGATGTAGTAAGCGCCGGAAGCCCCCAGATCGGAAATGACCGCATAGAGCTTGATATCCGGGTGCAGGCCACGCAGACGACGGATCTCGTCATAGACATAACCCGACTGCACCGGACTGCCGCCCGGGCTGTTGATGCGCAGGATGACGCCCTTGACTTTCTTGTCCTCGAAAGCCGCGCGCAGGCTGCCAACGATATTGTCTGCGCTGGCCGATTCCTTGTCGGCAATCATGCCCGTCACATCGATCAGCGCCGTGTAATTGGCACTGAGGGTAGCGGCCTTCTCCATATCCATCAGTGGCGAAAACAGGGCAATTGCGCCGAACAGATACACAAAAGTCAGTAATTTGAAGAATATCCCCCAGCGACGGGACCGGCGCTGCTCCTGCACGCCAGCCAGCAGCGTTTTTTCCAGCAGCTTCCAGCTCTTGTCGTCACCGCTCTCTGCGCTCGCCTTGGCGGGCGCCTTCCATTCGTCGGCCATGCCATCCACCCCAAAAACAACCGGTTAAGCCCGCTGACTCAGCCAGGCATGCAATTCTGAAAAACGGTCGATGGCCAGTCGCGGCTCATACAACTTCAACGCATCGATCGATTGAGCACCATAACTGACGGCCACCGAACCCATGCCGGCGTTGCGTGCCATCTGCAAATCGAAGGACGAATCACCGACCATCAACGCCTGCTCCGGGCGAACCTCGCAATGGGCGAGGATCTGCTCGAGCATCAGCGGATGGGGCTTGCTGGCGGTCTCGTCGGCGGCGCGAGTGATATCGAAGTAATTCTCCCAACCATGGGACTTCAACACCCGATCCAGCCCGCGACGGGCCTTGCCGGTCGCCACGGCCAGATGATAGCCCTCGGCACGAAACGCCTCGAGCGATTCGACCACACCCTCGAACAGCGGCGAAGGCACAGCCTCCGACGCAATGTAATGCTCGGCATAGTGCTCGCGGAACGCGATCAGCCCGGCATCGTCGATTTCGGGGTACAGGGTGCGGATCGCTTCCGGCAAGCCCAGGCCGATGATCCCCTTGACGGCCAGATCATCGCGCAGCTCAAAACCGGAACGCCGGGAGGCAACGTGCATCGCCTCGACAATTCGGCCAATGGAGTCGGCCAGGGTGCCGTCCCAATCAAAGATCAGCAGCTTGTAATCAGATGGGCGCACTCAATCGCTCCACGGTTTTGGCCCACATATCGTCGACCGGCGCTTGCAGCTTCAGTTCGCCGCCATCGGGGAGCGGCACGGTCAACATGTAGGCGTGCAGGAACAGGCGCTTGCCGCCCAGATCACGGATTTCCTTACTGAAATCGTCATCGCCATACTTGGTGTCGCCGGCAATGCAGTGCCCGGCGTGCAACGTGTGGACACGGATCTGGTGAGTGCGGCCGGTGATCGGCCTGGCTTCAACCAGGGTGGCAAAGTCGCCAAAGCGACGCAGGACCTTGAACACGGTCACAGACTCCTTGCCCTCCTCCTCGTCGACCTCGACCATACGCTCACCGGAGCGCAGATTGCTCTTGCCGAGCGCCGCTCGGACTTGCTTGATCGAGGACGCCCAGTTACCGCGAACCAGCGCCATATAGCGCTTATCAACGCCATCACCGCGCAAGGCTGTGTGCAGGTGACGCAGCATGCTGCGTTTCTTGGCGATCATCAGCAAGCCGGAGGTGTCGCGGTCAAGACGATGAACCAGTTCGAGCTCCTTGCAATCGGGACGCAACTGACGAAAGGCTTCGATGACACCGTAATTCAAGCCGCTGCCGCCGTGAACGGCGATGCCGCAAGGCTTGTTGATCACGATCAGCGCCTTGTCTTCGAAGACAATCGAGGCTTCGAGCCGCTGCAGCAGGCCTTGTGCCAGCGGTACCGGCTCGTCGCGCTCGGGCACGCGAACCGGCGGCACGCGCACGATATCGCCCGCCTGCAGCTTGTACTCGGGCTTGATCCGACCCTTGTTCACGCGCACTTCGCCCTTGCGCAAAATGCGGTAAATCAAGGTCTTGGGCACGCCTTTGAGTCGGGCGAGAAGGAAATTATCAATGCGCTGGCCGGCATATTCCGGCGAGACCTCAAGCAGTTGTACGCCTGGAGTCGGGGGGGTAGTCGTCGTCATGGCGCGGATGATAACAATTTTTTATGGAATTGAAGCACTTAATCATTGCTGCTATAGTCGCGAACGCCGCCAAAAGCGGCCTGGACAGCGGACCAACGGTCAAAAACCGGCCCTGACCAACGCAATTCACCAGGACGCGAGGCCGTCCTACGGGGCTTTCGCTACGTAACGGTGGAGTTTGCAGGTGTAACGAGCGCAGGTGACATGAGGCCTGAATCACGCCACAAAGCAGAGTTTTCCACTCGTTTTGCGAGCCATATTCACGGCCAGTTCACAAAGTGCAGTCAGCTGCGAATGACCCCGAGCGAAGGCATCGGAAACAACGCCTAAATTAGCCATGATGCGTGACCTCCCCTTTCGGAGCTCACGGTAAATGCCAACCCGCTGCGGATTCTGCGCGCGGCAGCACCCGAATTATCAGGGATACGTGTAGGGTGGAGATGCACAACCGCCGGACTGTGTAGCAACAGGCTTTCTCAAGACGCTTCATCTCGTCCACAGCCGCTGGTTGATTCCTCCTCCTGACTGAGTGCTTAAGTAGCCACAGCAAGCAGGACGCGTACGTCGCGATGAAGGCCCACATTGGCCGGACTTCGCTGGACACGGGAAATGGCCAACCACTCCCGACGCACCTGACACCGACCGTGAGAAGTCGTGTGTGCCGAACGCCGTTTCCGGCAGCCCGGAAACCGACGGTACTACATGAAAAGAATGCTGATTAACGCAACTCAACCCGAAGAGTTGCGTGTTGCACTGGTAGATGGCCAGCGCCTCTACGACCTGGACATCGAATCCGGTGCACGCGAGCAGAAGAAGGCCAACATCTATAAAGGCCGGATTACTCGCATCGAACCAAGCCTCGAGGCTGCCTTTGTCGATTTCGGCTCTGAGCGCCACGGCTTCCTGCCCCTCAAAGAAATCTCCCGCGAATACTTCAAGAAAGCCCCTGAAGGTCGCGTCAACATCAAGGACGTCCTGAGCGAAGGCCAGGAAGTCATCGTTCAGGTCGAAAAAGAAGAGCGTGGCAACAAGGGCGCCGCCCTGACCACCTTCATCAGCCTGGCCGGTCGTTACCTGGTGCTGATGCCGAACAACCCGCGTGCCGGCGGTATCTCCCGTCGCATCGAAGGCGAAGAGCGCAACGAACTGCGTGAAGCCCTGAACGGCCTGGTTGCCCCGGCCGACATGGGCCTGATCGTGCGCACTGCCGGCCTGGGCCGCAGCAGCGAAGAAATGCAGTGGGACCTCGACTACCTGCTGCAACTCTGGACCGCCATCAAGGAAGCTTCGCTGGACCGCGCCGCGCCGTTCCTGATCTACCAGGAAAGCAACGTGATCATCCGCGCGATCCGCGACTACCTGCGCCAGGACATCGGCGAAGTGCTGATCGACAGCGTTGAAGCCCAGGACGAAGCCCTGACCTTCATCCGCCAGGTGATGCCGCAGTACGCCAGCAAGATCAAGCTGTACGAAGACAGCGTTCCGCTGTTCAACCGTTTCCAGATCGAAAGCCAGATCGAAACCGCTTTCCAGCGCGTTGTCGAACTGCCTTCCGGCGGTTCCATCGTTATCGATCCGACCGAAGCCCTGGTGTCCATCGACATCAACTCGGCGCGCGCCACCAAAGGCAGCGACATCGAAGAAACCGCACTGCAAACCAACCTTGAAGCGGCCGAGGAAATCGCCCGTCAGTTGCGCCTGCGCGACATCGGCGGCCTGATCGTCATCGACTTCATCGACATGACCCCTGCCAAGAACCAGCGCGCCGTGGAAGAGAAAGTCCGCGAATGCCTGGAAGCCGACCGCGCTCGCGTGCAAGTCGGTCGCATCTCGCGCTTCGGCCTGCTGGAAATGTCCCGTCAGCGCCTGCGTCCGTCCCTGGGCGAAAGCAGCGGCATCGTCTGCCCGCGTTGCAACGGCACCGGCATCATCCGTGACGTTGAGTCGCTGTCCCTGGCGATCCTGCGCCTGATCGAAGAAGAAGCCCTGAAAGACCGTACCGCCGAAGTTCGTGCACAAGTGCCGATCCCGGTGGCTGCGTTCCTGCTCAACGAAAAACGCAACTCGATCACCAAGATCGAACTGCGCACCCGTGCCCGTATCGTCATCCTGCCGAACGATCACCTCGAAACGCCGCATTTCGAAGTGCAGCGCCTGCGTGATGACAGCCCGGAAGCCGCGACCAACCAGTCCAGCTACGAAATCGCCGCTGCCGCTGCCGAAGTCGAAGAAGTCCAGCCAGCCGCCGCGACCCGCACCCTGGTTCGCCAGGAAGCCGCGGTCAAGACGGCCCCGGCCCGCGCCAACGCTCCGGTTCCGACCGAAGTGGCCGCTCCAGCCCCTGCTCCGGTTGCAGTGCCTGAGCCAAGCCTGTTCAAAGGCCTGGTGAAGTCGCTGGTGAGCCTGTTCGCCACCAAGGAAGAGCCTGTTGCTCCGGCCGTGGTTGAAAAACCTGCGACCACCGAGCGTCCAGCCCGCAACGAAGAGCGCCGCAACGGTCGCCAGCAGAGCCGCAACCGTAACGGTCGCCGCGATGAAGAGCGCAAGCCTCGTGAAGAACGTGCACCGCGTGAAGAGCGCGCACCACGTGAGCCGCGTGAAGAACGTCAGCCACGTGAAGTGCGTGAACCTCGCGAGACCCGCGAAGAAACGCCAGCAGTAGCCCGCGAAGAACGCGCACCACGCGCGCCTCGTGAAGAACGTGCACCGCGCGCTCCGCGTGAAGATCGCAAGCCGCGTGGCGAGCGTGAAGAACGCGTTCGTGAACTGCGCGAGCCCCTGGATGCCACTCCGGCTGCTCCGGCCGCCGCTACAGCTGCTACGGCTGCTACCGCTGAAGAGCGTCCAGCTCGCCAGCCACGTGAAGAACGCGCTCCACGCCCACCGCGTGAAGAACGCCAGCCACGTGCCGAACAAGCTGCCGCAGCCACAACTGAAGAAGAACTGGTCACCAACGAAGAGCAACTGCCGGAAGACGGTCAGGAAGGCGCCGAGGGCGATCGTCCACGCCGCCGCTCCCGTGGCCAGCGTCGTCGCAGCAACCGTCGCGAGCGTCAGCGTGACGCCAACGGCAACGTGATCGAAGGTTCGGAAGAGTCCGAATCCGGCGAAAACGCTGAAGCGCCAAGCACTGCTGACCTGGCCGCCGGCCTGGCTGTCACCGCAGCCGTTGCAAGCAGCGTGATCAGCGCTCCAGCCGAAGCTGAAGCCAATGTGCAAGCCGAACGCGCCACTGCCGCGACGCTCGAAGCGGCTCCGGCTGAAGCGCCAGTCGTTGAAGCGACCACTCCGGTCGAAGTCACCGCCTCGCCGGAAATCGAAGTAGCGCCAGCGCCGGAAGCTCAGCCAGCTGTTGAAGCGGCTGCCGAGCCAGCGCCAGTGGTAGAAGCTCCTGCCCAGGTTGCAGACACGGTTGTTGAAACCGTGACTGAAACCGTGCGTGAAGTTCGCGAAGAGCAAACCGCATTCAACTGGGTTGCCGAGCCAGCCGTCGCTGAAGCCGCTGCACCAGCCGCTGAGACCCAAGTGGCTGAAGCCATGGTTTCCGAGCCGGTGGTTGCCGCCGCGGAACCGGCTCCAGCGCCGGTGATTGAAGCGCCAGTCGTTGAAGCGCCGGTCGTTGCCGAAGCACCCGCTCCGGTAGTCGAAGCCGCGCCTGCCAGCGCCCTGACGCCAAGTGGCCGTGCGCCTAACGACCCGCGTGAAGTGCGTCGTCGCAAGCGTGAAGCCGAGCGTCTGCAGAAGGAAGCTGAACTGGCTGCCGCTGCGGCTCCTGCTGAAGCGGCTGTCGCTGCCGAACCTGCACCGGCCGCCGAAGTGACTGCCGAGCCGGTTGAGTCGGTGATCCACGAAGCACCGCGCTCCGTTCAGGAAGCGGTAGAGCAACACGAGCAAGCCGAGGAAAAAGAACACGAGCCTAAACCTCTCGTCTGATTCCATCGGCCAATGAAAAGCCCCGCCTGGTGATCCAGGCGGGGCTTTTTATTTCAGTAAAGATCAAAAGATCGCAGCCTTCGGCAGCTCCTACAGATGAACGACGTAGGAGCTGCCGAAGGCTGCGATCTTTATGACTTCACTCAAAAACCAATTTCTGCGGCACATCCACATCCCACAAAACCCCGGGATCATTCACCGCAACCTCAACCACCCGCCCCTGGGCGAACAACGGCTTGGCGCCGCGATCCCCCGATAGCGCCATCAACCCCGCCGCGAAGTCCCGTCCGAAGCAGACCGGATGCCCGTATTCGCCGTCCTGCACGGGCACACTGATACAGTCATCGCCAATACCTGTCACCACCTGCTCGATACTGGATGGCAGAATGAACGGCATATCTCCCAGCACCATCAACCAGCCATCGAGCTGCTTGCAGGCAGCGACTCCCGCGGCAATGCTGTCGCCCATTCCCGTCGATTCGATCAGTACAATCTCGCAGCCATAGGCCTGGGCCATGCGAATCACTTGCGGGCGGTCAGCAGTGGTCACCAGCACGCGCTTGTCCAGCACCGCCGGCAGGTTGACCAACGTGTGCTCGATGACGGACCGCACCACGCCGTCACGCCCGGTGCAATCGGCCACCAATTTATCCTTTTCGGCACCCGCCACCTGGCGAAATCGACTGCCCTGCCCCGCCGCCAACACGATGACGCCAATGGACTTGCTCATACATCCTCCCGCAGGGTTTTCTTCTGCTTCAGTTCGATGCCGTTTTTGACCGCCACGATTTCCGCCATGAGCGACAAGGCAATTTCCGCCGGATTATGACTGCCGATGTGCAAACCGATCGGACCATGCAAGCGGTCAATCGCCGATTGCGACAACCCCAGTTGAGCCAGGTTTTCCCGGCGCTTCTGGCTGTTGACCCGCGATCCCAGCGCCCCGACGTAGAAAGCCCTGGAATCCAGGGCTGTGAGCAGCGCCATGTCGTCCAGACGCGGATCATGGGTCAAGGCCACGATGGCCGTGCGCTCATCGGTCTGGATGTTCAATACCGCCTCATCCGGCATGCCCGAAACGAATCGTCCGTGCTGCTCCTCCCAGCCGTAGACGAACTCGCTACGCGGATCGCAAATCAGCACCTCGAAATCCAGCAGCCGGGCCATTTCCGCCACATAGCGCGACAGCTGCCCCGCGCCGATCAGCAGCAAGCGCCAGCGCGGACCATAGATCGCTCGCAACGTCTGCCCGTCGAACATCAACACGTCAGCTTTACCGGCCGGCTGCAAAATCACTTTGCCGGTGGTCAGGTTCAGTTCACGGGCAACGATTTCATGGGCCTCGCATCGAGCAAGTAATTGTTCGACCCAATCCCCATCGTCGATACGCTCCTCGGTCAAGCGCAAGGTGCCACCGCAGGGCAAGCCGAAACGTGCGGCTTCCTCGCGGGTCACGCCGTAGGTGATCAATTGCACCGGCGGCCCGTCAAGCCCGAGGCGCCCGTCGTGCAGCCGGGCAATCAAGTCATCTTCGACACACCCACCCGAGACCGAACCAATCACCATGCCGTCTTCGCGCAAGGCCAGCATGGCGCCGGGTGCCCGGGGCGCTGTGCCCCAGGTTTCGACCACGCTGTACAGCACCACCCGCTGACCGGCGCGATGCCATTGCAACACGCTGCGCAGGACGTTCAGATCGGCGCTGTCCATCAGGCGTCGGCCTTCTGCCAACCCGACAGCTGATAACGAACCGGCAGATTGCGAATGCGTTTGCCAGTGGCAGCAAAGATCGCATTGCACAGGGCCGGCGCAATCGGTGGCACACCCGGTTCACCCACACCGCCCAACGGCACGTTGCCCGGCGGCGTCACCAGATGCACCGCCACTTCCTTCGGCGCCAGGGACATGCGCGCCACTTCGTACATATGGAAGTTATCCTGCTGGACCTTGCCGTCCTTGAAGCTGATCTCTCCCAGCACGGCATTACCCAGACCCATGACGCAGGCGCCCTCGAACTGCGAGCGAATCCGTTCGGGGTTGATCTGCGGACCGCAATCCACCGCAATATCCGCCTTGTGCACGACCAAGGTGCCGTCGTCTTTGACTTCGACTTCGATCACCGCCGCCACATAGGTCACGAAGCTGTAATGCACCGCCAGGCCAAGGCCGCGCCCCTTGGGCAACTCACGCCCCCAACCGGCGGCTTTGGCGGCGGTCTCCAATACCGTGCGCAGGCGCGCGGTGTCGATCGGATAACGCTCGGGGGATTCGCCGTAGTTCCACTCTTCACTCAAGGTGCGCGGATCGATCTGACGGTCCGGGCCGAGCAATCTGATCTGGTACTTCAGCGGATCCTGCCCGGCCTTGTGCGCAAGTTCATCGATAAAACTCTGGATCGCGAAGCCATGGGGAATGTTCGACACCGAGCGATACCAACCCACCCGGGTATGCACCGTTGCCTCGGGGTTCTCCAGGCGAATGTTGGGAATCGCATACGCCATGTTGGTGAACCCCATGCCCAACTCGAACGCCGCCTCATGGTTCATGCCCGGCGCAAACAACGCAGTGATGCTCGGCGCCACGGTACGGTGCAACCAGCCGGACGGCAGGCCATCCTTGTTCAGGCTGGCCTTGAGATATTCGGCCGACACGGTGTGGAAGTAGGAACAGTGGATGTCGTCTTCACGAGTCCATTGCACCCGCACCGCTTTGCCGGGGAACTCCTTGGCGAGGATGGCGGCTTCGATGATGAAGTCAGGCTTGGACTTGCGCCCGAATCCGCCACCGAGCAGGGTCACGTTGAACGTGACTTTGTCGAACGACAGGCCCAGGCGCTCGCCGATCCGCTCCCGGGTGACCTGCGGCGCCTGGCTCGGCCCCCAGGCTTCGCACGCACCGTCCTTGAACCGCGCAATGGCGACCATCGGCTCCATCGGCGACTGTGACAGATGCGGCAAGTAGTAGGAGGCTTCCAGGGTGCTATCGGCGCTGGCCATGGCCTCTTCGATGTTGCCGGCATTACGCACCACCTTGCCCGGCTTGAGCGAGGCAGCTTCGAGCTCCTTGCGGTAAGCAATCGAGTCGTAGCTGGCGTTGGGGCCGTCGTCCCACTCGATTTTCAGTGCCTCGCGGCCCTTGATCGCCGCCCAGGTATTGCTCGCCACCACGGCAATGCCGCCCAAGGGTTGGAACTCCGAAGGCAACGGACGGCTTTCGATCTGCAGCACCTTGACCACGCCGGGAACTTTCATCGCCGCGCTGCCATCGAAGCTTTTGACCTTGCCGCCATACACCGTCGGCCGCGCAATGGTCGCGTACAGCATGCCGTCGACATGCACGTCGGCGCCGTACACCGCACGACCGTTGACGATGTCTTCACCGTCGATGGCCTTGGTGCCTTCCTTGCCGATATATCGAAATTCCGAAGGTTGCTTGAGTCTCAGGCTGTCGCGCGCCGGCACGGCCAAAGCGCCAGCAGCGGCGGCCAGGGCTCCATACCCCAGCTCACGACCCGACGGTTTATGGATGACTTTATGAAGTTGCGCATGGCACTCGCCGACGGACACTTTCCACTGGTCGGCGGCAGCCTGTTCCAGCATGGCCCGCGCAGCAGCACCGCAGCGACGCATCGGCTCGTACCAGTGACGCATGCTGCGCGAGCCGTCGGTGTCCTGGTTGCCGAAACGTACTTCATCGCCGGGGGCCTGCTGTACTTTGACCCTTGCCCAATCGGCCTCCAGTTCATCGGCCACCACCATGGTCAGGCTGGTGCGCACGCCCTGGCCCATCTCCGAGCGATTGCAGATCACGGTCACCGTGCCATCGGCGGCGATGCTCACATAGACTTTCGGATCGTCGACCCAACCGTGAGGCATGCCGTCGGCACCGAACTTTTTCTCTTTGTCCTCGGCAAAAGCGTCTTGCCAGCCCCAGCTCGCCGCCAAAACCAGCGCGCTGGTGGCGCCCACGCCTTTCAGAAAACCACGGCGACTAAGGTTGCTCAGGGCGAAATCATTCGGTAACCGGCTCATGCCTTGGCCTCCTTCAGGTGAGTGGAGGCCTGGCGGATCGCGGTCTTGATGCGATTGTAGGTGCCGCAGCGGCAGATGTTGCCGACCATGGCTTCCTCGATCTGCTCGTCGCTCGGGTTCGGATGGGTCTTGAGCAGCGCTGTCGCCGACATGATTTGCCCGCCCTGGCAGAAGCCACATTGGGCCACTGCCGTGTCGAGCCAGGCTTGCTGCACGACTTTGCCGATCGGGTCGGCGTGCAGGTTGTCGATGGTGCTGACATTCTGCCCGGCGACTGAACCGATGGGGGTGATGCAACTGCGTGCCGGAGCCCCTTCGATATGAATGGTGCAGGCGCCGCACAGGCCCATGCCGCAACCGAATTTGGTGCCATTGTAACCGGCCACGTCGCGGATCGCCCAGAGCAGCGGCATGTCCTCGGTGACGTCGAGTTGATGGTCTTGACCATTGAGTTTCAGGGTAATCATGGGCACGCCCGCATAGATCTTGAGTGATGGGGTCGAGCAATCTGCCGCTGGATCTCGGTGGGTCGCACGCAGATCGACTCAGGCTAATGGGCTCTCTTGTACAGACGAAAACGGTCTGCACCGGGCCTTTGGTGGAGCAAGAGTGTGCATCGTTAGCTGACTAAGTTAACCGAGCATTAACAAAAAAGCCCTGCACAATAAACATTGTGCAGGGCTTTTTGATCTGTCCTGGAAGCTTAGGGGGCGTTCTCAATAGCGGTTTGGCTCCATTTCCAGATCGACATGGAAACGCTCGGAAATGTCTTTCTGGATGCGCTGCGCCAGGTTCAGCAGTTGCAGGCCCGTCGCGCCGCCATAATTGACCAGCACCAGCGCCTGCAATTTATGCACGCCAGCATCAGCCTCACGGAACCCCTTCCACCCTGCCCGCTCGATCAGCCAACCGGCGGCCAGCTTCATCTGCCCGTCGGGTTGCGCATAGGCCACCAGGTCGGGGTATTCGCCCTTGAGTCGTGCAGCCAGCGCCGCCGACACCAAAGGGTTCTTGAAGAAGCTGCCGGCATTGCCGAGTACGGCCGGGTCCGGAAGTTTTTCGTTACGGATGCTGCAAATGGCCTGGCTGACATCGCTGGCGGTCGGATGCTCGATGCCCTGTTCGGTCAGGCGCTGACGCACCGGGCCGTACTCCAGGTGCAGATGCGCGGCGCGGTCGAGGGCGAAACGTACGCGCAGGATCAACCAGCGTCCCGGCTCCTGTTTGAACAGGCTGTCGCGGTAAGCGAAATTGCACTCCGCCAGGCTGAAGTCGCGCAGTTCGCCGCTCAGGCGATCAAGGGCAGTGAGGCCGGCGAAGACGTCCTTGATCTCGACGCCGTAAGCGCCAATGTTCTGCATCGGTGCCGCGCCGACAGTGCCGGGAATCAGGCTGAGGTTTTCCAGACCGGACAACCCCATGGACAGTGTGTGTTGCACAAAGGGATGCCACGGCTCACCGGCCTCGGCCTCAATCACCACTTTGCTGCCGTCATCGCTCAGCACGCGACTCCCGCGGGTGGCCATGCGCAGCACCAGTGAATCGATATCCGCCGTCAGCAGCAGGTTGCTGCCGCCGCCGATCACCAGCACCGGGACCTTGCGCTCCAGCCCGTAGGCCAAGGCTTCGCGCACATCGGCGTCGCTATGGGCCTCGGCAAAGAACCGGGCCTGGACATCCACGCCAAAGCTGTTGAACGGCTTGAGCGAAACCTGTGATTGAACCTGCAAACTCATAACCGTCCCTTCAATTCGATCACCAGCAAATCACTGGCGCGTTCGATCAGGTCCAGCACCTGCTCGAAGCCCTGGTCGCCGTCATAGTACGGATCCGGCACTTCATCGACCGGCGACTGGTAGCGACGCAGGAACAGGTCGAGTTCGGCCTTGCCCTTGGCCGGCTGCAAGGCCTTGAGGTTGCGCAGGTTGCTATTGTCCATCGCCAGGATCAGGTCGTAGGTGGCGAAATCGGCACGGCTGACTTGCCGGGCGCGCTGGGCGGACAAGTCATAACCGCGCAGCTTCGCCGCTGCCTGACTGCGCTTGTCCGGCGCCTTGCCGACATGCCAGTCACCGGTGCCGGCGGAGGCCACTTCAACTTGATCGGCCAGGCCGGCCTCGCGCAGTTTATGCCGCAGCACGCCTTCGGCCGTGGGGGAACGGCAGATGTTGCCCAGGCAGACAAACAGAACCCGCATCACGCCTCCAGCAGGCGACGAACGCGCTCAAGGTCTTCAACGGTATCGACGCCGGCTGGCGGCGCGATCAGTGCGTCGGCCACGTGGATCCGCACGCCGTGCCACAGGGCACGCAGCTGTTCCAGGCACTCGGTGTTTTCCAGCCAGCATGGGCCCCAGCTGACGAAATCCTGGAGGAAACCGGCGCGGTAGGCATAGATACCGATATGGCGGCGATACGGCACACCTTCGGGCAACTGCTCAGGGTTCACGGCGAATGCATCCCGCGCCCAAGGCAAAGTGGAACGACTGAACGTCAGCGCCAGGCCATTGAGGTCGCTGACGACCTTGACCACGTTGGGATTGAACAGGGTGTCCGCGTCTTCGATCGGCTCGGCCAGGGTGGCCATGCGCGCTTCGGCGTGGGCCGCCAGGTTGGCGGCGACCTGATCGATCACGCTCGGCGGGATCAGCGGCTCGTCGCCCTGGACGTTGACCACGATGGCGTCGGGCGCCAGGCCCAGCTTCATCGCGACTTCGGCCAGGCGATCAGTGCCGGAGTTGTGGTCTTCACGGGTCAGTACCACTTCGGCACCAAAGCCTTTGCAGGCCTCGACGATGCGCGCGTCGTCGGTGGCCACCACCACACGCCCGGCGCTGCTTTTACTCGCCTGTTCCCAGACATGCTGGATCATCGGCTTGCCGGCGATCAGCAGCAGCGGCTTGCCCGGCAGGCGGGTGGAGGCGTAACGCGATGGAATGACGACGGTAAAGGCTGTGGTCATTTATCCAGGCGCTCGTCGGTGGTCAGGGTGCGCGCTTCGGATTCGAGCATCACCGGGATGCCGTCGCGAATCGGGTAGGCCAGGCCTGCACCCTTGCTGATCAGCTCGGTCTTGTCGGCGCTGAGCTTGAGCGGGCCTTTGCAGACCGGGCAAGCGAGGATATCGAGCAATTTGGTGTCCATGAGCATTCCCTGGAAAAAACGGAGTTAAGGCAACAAACGAGCCGGCAGCAGGCGCATCAACTGTGTGTCGAACCAGGCCACGAAGGCCGGCGACGGCACGGCATCGACCGCCAGGTACCACCAGTCGGCGGCGGCAAAGGCACGGCATTTCACCGCGTCCTTTTCCGTCATCACCAACGGCAATGACGGCGTGAAATTCAACGCCTGCACGCTGTATTCGGCGTGGTCGGCAAACGCATGTGGAACCGGCTGCCAGTGTAGCGTTTCGAGGGTCTTGAAGAAACGTTGCGGATTGCCGATGCCGGCCACCGCGTGCAGGGCCTGGCCGCTGGGGAAGTAGTCAAGGGGACGTCGTTCGCCGCTGCGCAGGTTGACCAGCGCGGTGGGTTGCAACTGGAAGGCAAATCCATCATCTCGGTCAGATGCGGCACCATTGTAGAGCACCGCGTCGACGCTTTGCAGACGCTCGACCGGCTCACGCAATGGCCCGGCAGGCAGGCAACGGCGGTTGCCCAGGCCGCGGGCGGCATCGATCAGCACCAGTTCCAGGTCACGGGCCAGGCGGTAGTGCTGCATGCCGTCGTCGGACAGGATCAGGTCCAGCGGCTCGCTGGCCAGCAAGGCTTTGACGGCATTGCTGCGATTGGGGTCGATCATCAGCGGCACGCCTGTGCGCTGGACGATCAGCAACGGCTCGTCACCGGCGACGTCGGCGCTGTGCTCGGCCTCGACCCGCCATGGCAATTGCGGCGGTTTGGCGCCGTAGCCCCGGCTGACCACGCCGACCCGCAGGCCGCTACGCTGGCAGTGGTCGATCATCCACAGAATCAGCGGCGTCTTGCCGGTGCCACCCACAGTGATGTTGCCGACCACGATCAGCGGCACCGGCGGCTGATAGATCTCGCCCTCACCCGCCAGAAAGCGCTTGCGCTTGTTCATGACCACGCGCCGGTACAACCATTCCAGCGGCTGCAGCAGTTTCAGGGCCGGATGACCTGCGTACCACGCGGCGAGCAATCGATCGGACATGGCCATCAGGGCGCCGGGGGCGCCGCCTCGATGGTGGTCATGCGCAAATGACTGAAGCCGAGCTTGCCGGCTGCATCCATGGCTGTCACCACGGACTGATGCGCAGTCTTGCCGTCAGCGCTGATGGACAGCGGTCGGCTGGTGTCGCCATTGGCTTCTTTTTGCAGCGCGTCCATCAGCGAAGCCAGGTCGCTTTTCGGCAAAATCCGGTTGTTCACCGAGAACACGCCGTCGGCGCTGATGGCGATGTCCAATGACTTGTCCTGATCGTCGGCCGGCGCGCCGCTGACGGCTTCCGGCAGATCGACGCGTAGCTGGGTTTCACGGGTGAAGGTGGTGGTCACGACAAAAAACAACAGCAGGATGAACACCACGTCGATCAGCGACGCGAGGTTGATGTCCACCGTTTCCCGTGGTTTGCGGCGGAATTTCACGCTTTGCCCTCGGCCAGGTCCACGTCGCGGTCGCCCTGCACTACCTCGACCAGTTTGATCGCTTCCTGCTCCATCCCTACCACCAGCTCATCGATCCGGCGTTGCAGGAATCGATGGAAGAATACCGCCGGGATACCGACCATCAAACCGGCGGCCGTGGTGATCAGGGCCTTGGAAATACCACCGGCCAGCACCGAAGCGTTGGTGGTCATGCCACTGCCGGTAAACGCGCTGAAAATATCGATCATGCCCAGCACGGTACCAAGCAAGCCCAGCAACGGGGCCATGGCAGCAATAGTGCCGAGGGCGTTGATGTAACGTTCCAGATCGTGGATGACCCGCGCAGCAGCCTCTTCGATGCACTCTTTCATGATCTCGCGACCATGCTTGGAGTTGGCAAGGCCCGCGGCGAGGATCTCACCCAGCGGCGAGTTGGCGCGCAGTTCCTTGAGTCTGTCTTTGTTGAGTTTCTTGTCCTTGATCCAGACCCAGACCTGCCCGAGCAAGTGCTCCGGGGTCACGCGGCTGGCCCGCAGGGTCCACAGACGCTCGGCAACGATCGCCATGGCCGCGATGGAACTCAAAATGATCGGCAGCATCATCCAGCCGCCGGATTTGACCAATTCCCACACAGTGACAGCCCCCTCGAAAAAGTGCGCCACTCTAACATAGGGGGTGCAAGCACCGAAGACCGTGATGTCGCATCCGGTCGTGCCTTTATAATGCTCGTTTATGGGTTCAAGGGCGGCGGATCGCGCCAGAAACGCCGTTCCTGGCGCATTGACCACGGCGGCTCGAAGCGTCCCAGTTGCAGACGAATGGCACCCTGTTCGACGCTGTCGTAGATCGCCATTCCACGTTTTTGATAACGCGCGATGACCGTAGGATGCGGATGGCCAAACGAATTGCCTTGCCCGCGAGAGATCAGCCCCCCTTTGGGTTGCAGGACATCCAACAGGGCATTGGACGACGAACTGCGACTGCCGTGGTGTGGCGCCTGCAGCCAATCGGTGGGCCGGGCCAACGCGCTGTCCAGCAGGGCTCTTTCGGCGGCGGCATCGATGTCGCCACTCAACAGCAACCGTTCACCATTGGCTTCGATCAACAAGACACAGGAGTTCTGGTTGCTGTCGCCGGCCAATGGCCAGTGCCAGAGCTGGAAATCGACATCATCCCAGGTCCATTGCCGACCGCTCTCACAGCTCCCGGCTTGCAATTGCGCAGGCAAGTCTGACGGTTCACCACTGACCACCTGTTTCACCGGCAAGCCCCTGGCAATCGCCGGGGCACCGCCGGCATGATCGGCATGGGCGTGGCTGATCAGCATCATGTCGAGCCCCTTCACCCCCAGTTTGCGCAATGCCGGCAGCACCACCCGCTCCCCTTGGTCGAGTTCACCGAAACGCGGGCCGGCGTCGTACAGCAACGTGTGATGCCGAGTGCGCACCAGGATTGACAAGCCCTGCCCCACATCCAGTTGCCAGACTTCGGCCATGCCCTCCTGCAACATCGGCCTGGGCAAAAAAACCAGCATCAACAGCATGGGCCAACCTAACGGGCGCATCGGCAAGCCTCGCGGCAGCAATAGCAAAAAGGCGCCAATGGCACCGATTACCCAAGCCCATGGCGGGATTGCCGCGGGCACCCACGCGGGAACCTGGCCGGAGACGAGCCCCAACGCCCTGAACCAGCCATCGATCAGGCCACCGGCCAGCCACAGCAACTTCTCACCCACGTAAGGCACCGGCAGCAACAGTGTCCCGAGCAACGCCGGCGGCAGGACCACCAGACTGATCCAGGGCACCGCAAATAAATTGGCCAGCGGCCCGCTGAGACTGATTGGCAACCCCAGCGCCAGTAACAACGGACACAGACCGATTGCAATCAGCCACTGGGCACGGGTCCAGGTCTGCCACCAGCGCCAAGGCCCCAAACGTCCGCCGAAGGTCAATATCAAGACTGCCACGGCCGCGAAAGACAGCCAGAAACCAGGCTGGAGACTCGACAGCGGTTCCAGCAGCAATATGCCGTCGAGTGCCAGCAACAGTGGCCACCATGCACCGAGATGACGGAACCGCAGACGCCACAACAACACCATTGCAATCATCAGGCAGGCCCGCCGCACCGGCACCTCGAAACCGGCCAGCATCCCGTAGCCGAGCGCAGCGGCGAATGCCAGGCTACACGCCCAGGGCAACCATGGCAGACGGTTCGGCCATAACCCGAAGCGGGCCAGGCCGGCGATCAACAGATACACCACGCCCGCCAGCAATCCGATGTGCTGCCCGGAAATCACCAACAGATGCACCGTGCCGGTGTCCTGCAATACCTGCCAGTCTTCGCGGCTCAGCCCGGCGCCGTCCCCGAGTACCAATGCCGTCAACGCGCCGCTTCGCCCTTGGGCATCCACCGCCAGCAAACGCTGGCGGATGGCATCGCGCCAGGCCCATCGGGCTGGCGCAAGGCGTTCGCCCTGCTTGATCGTCCCGATGGCCCCGATGCGTTGCGCCAACAACCAGGCCTGATAGTCGAAGGCCTGCGGATTGAGGAGCCCGACCGGGCGCTTCAACTTGACGGCCAGCCGCCAGCGCTCGCCACCGCTCACCGGCGGTCCGCCATACCAGGCCAGGCGCATTTGCCGCGGCAGCCGGGTCCGTCGGGACTGGATGTCGGTCAATTCGAAACGCACGACGCCATCGTCCTGCCGGGGCAAGCCCGTGACCCGGCCTTCGACCCAGCGGGTTTCTCCATCCAGCGCCGGCGGCAACCGGTCATCCAGCGCCCACTGCGCATTCGCGCAGGCCCAACTCAAGCCGAACAGATAAAACGCCACCGGATAGGTCCTGAACGGCAGCAACATCAGACCCGCCACCGGCATCGCCAGCCACAACCAGACCGGCGGTAATACCGGTAAAAAACGCAAGGTCAACAGACCCAGCGCCAGCGCCATCATCCCTGTGCGCATAAGCCCGTCCTTGAAAGTCCCCTCCAAGGCTTAGCCCGCCCATCGCGCCAGCGCCGTTATTAATTGTCACAAAGTCTGAATGGGTAGTTCATGGAATCCAGACATACTTGCCGCCTTGACCGACCGAGAAGCCTTATGCCCCGGCGCTTATTCAAACGTTACATGCCAGACCCGATGAGTATCAGGGAACACAAATCCTTACGCTTTCTCGGCACGCTGCTGCATGACCCGAACCTGTGGCACCTCAACCGCCACTCCGTTGCCCGCGCCATGGCGGTGGGCCTGTTCGCCGCGTTCCTGCCGATCCCGATGCAGATGCTGCTGGCGGCAATCCTCGCCATCATCGTGCGTGGCAACATGCCGATTGCCGTGAGCCTGGTCTGGCTGACCAACCCGATCACCATGCCTGCGGTGTTCTTCTGCACCTACCAGACCGGCGCCTGGCTGATGGACGTTCCCACCCGGCAGTTGCCGGACTCACTGACCTGGGAATGGATCAGGGGTGAAATCTCGACCCTGTGGCAACCGTTTCTGCTGGGTTCGGTAGTGACGGGGCTCGCACTTGGAGCACTGGCCTACTTCCTGGTGATGATGTATTGGCGCTGGTGGGTGGCCAGGCAGTGGAAGCGGCGCAAGAAAAGCCGGATGTGAGAATGCAGAACGGCCTCCACTTGGGAGGCCGTTTTTTTTCGGTGGCTGGGCTGACGCCATCGCTGGCAAGCCAGCTCCTACAAGGGTTTGCTGCGGGTCAGGTACGCATCCCGCGTCCACTCACCAGCAACCGCGCACTGCCGAGATACAGCACCACGGTCGCAACCAGCATGAAGGCGATGGCCACGCTGATGCGGATATCCGAAACGCCAAGGATGCCGTAACGGAACGCGTTGACCATGTGCAGCACCGGGTTGGCCAGGGACACGGTCTGCCAGAACGGCGGCAGCAAGGTGATCGAGTAGAAGACCCCGCCCAGGTAGGTCAGTGGCGTCAGCACGAAAGTCGGAATAATCGAAATGTCATCGAAGTTGCGCGCAAACACGGCGTTGATGAAGCCCAGCAGCGAGAAGATCGTCGCGGTCAGCACTACCACCAGAATGGTCACGCCCAGGTGATGCACCTGCAAATGGGTGAAAAATAGCGACAGCAGAGTCACGATGATCCCCACCATCAACCCGCGCAGCACACCGCCCAGGGTGTAGCCGATCAGAATCGTGTGCGGCGACAGCGGTGAGACCATCAGTTCTTCAATGGACCGCTGGAACTTGCTGCCGAAGAAACTCGACACCACGTTGCCGTAGGAGTTGGTGATCACCGACATCATGATCAGTCCCGGCACGATGTACTCCATATAGGTGAAGCCACCCATGTCGCCGATCTGCCGACCGATCAGATTACCGAAGATCACGAAGTACAAAACCATGGTGATCGCGGGTGGCAGCAGGGTCTGCGGCCAGATCCGGGTGAAACGCCGGACTTCACGGTAAACGATGGTGTTGAGGGCAACGAGGTTGGGGCGCAGCTCGGAACTCATACTGCCACCTTCGACAGATTTTTCTCCACCAGGGACACGAACAACTCCTCAAGGCGATTGGTTTTGTTACGCAGGCTCTGTACTTCGATGTTCTGCTGCGCCAACTGGGTGAACAGCGCGGTGATGCCCATGGACTTGTCCACCTGGACTTCCAGGGTGTGGCTGTCGATCAACCGGGACGGGTAGCCGAGCAACTGCGGCGCCACTTGCAACGTGTTCTTCATATCCAGCAGGAAGGTTTCTACATGCAATTGGCTGAGCAACTGCTTCATGCTGGTGTTCTCGACGATGGTGCCGTGGTCGATGATGCCGATGTTGCGGCACAGCTGTTCAGCCTCTTCCAGGTAGTGGGTGGTGAGGATGATGGTGATGCCTTTCTGGTTCAGCTCGGTGAGGAAGCTCCACATCGAACGACGCAGTTCGATGTCCACCCCGGCGGTCGGTTCGTCGAGGATCAGCAGGCGCGGTTCATGAACCAGCGCGCGGGCGATCATCAGGCGACGCTTCATGCCGCCGGACAGCGAGCGTGACGGCACGTCCTTCTTGTCCCACAGGCCGAGCTGGGTCAGGTACTGTTCGGCGCGTTCCTTGGCGATTTTCGCCGGGATGCCGTAGTAGCCGGCCTGGGTCACGACGATGTCGAAGGTCTTTTCGAACTGGTTGAAGTTGAATTCCTGAGGCACCACGCCGATGGAGCGCTTGAGCTGCGCGGGATTCCTGTCCAGGTCGTGACCGAAGATATTCACCGTGCCGCTGGTCTTGTTCACCAGGGTCGAGAGAATGCCGATGGTCGTGGATTTGCCGGCGCCGTTGGGGCCGAGCAAGGCGAAGAAGTCACCTTCGGCGACATCCAGATCGATACCACTCAGGGCCTGGAAACCGTTGCCGTAGGTTTTGGTTAGCTGCCGGATGGACAGAGCGGAACTCATATCTGATTTACGCACCAAGAAGGGAAGAAAGGAATAAGTATGGGCGGCGGCTAACAATACAACCGCAGCGAACTGGCACAATGGTGCTTGTCGCCGCCACACAAGTACAGTCAAGCGTGTCGATAGTGAGTATTAAGTCAACGCGGTCATGACCGCCTTTTGATACGCCGGACGCTGTTTCAACCGCGCGTACCAGGCCTCCAGATGAGGTTGCGGTGCACGCTCGATCGGCATTTCGAACCAGGCATAAATGAAACTGCCCAGGGGAATGTCACCCATGCCGATCTCATCTCCGGACAGGTAGGGTGTGGCGGCCAGCGCCTGATCGGCCATCGCCAGCAACGTGTCGCATTCCTTGATCGCCGCCTTGATGGCGGGCCAGTCCTGCTGGTCTGCCGGGGTACGCAGCACACCCCAGAACACAGTACGGAACGGGCCGGCAAAGCTCGAGGTGGTCCAGTCCATCCACTTGTCGGCAGTGGCGCGGGCCTTTGGATTTTTCGGGTACCAGGCCGTGTCGTCAGCATGCAAGGCCATCAGGTAACGCACGATGGCGTTGGATTCCCACAACACAAAACCGCCGTCTTCAATGACAGGCACGCGACCATTGGGATTCATGGCGCGGTACTCGGGCGTATCGACGACACCAAAGGCGCCACCGGCATCGATAGCCTCGTAGGCCAGCCCCAGTTCTTCGGCGGCCCACAATGGCTTTCTGACATTCGACGAGTTTTTCCGACCCCAGATCTTCAGCATGACCGCCTCTTTTTCGGTAAGTGGGCAGGCAGCATACGCCGGATCAGGCGCGACTCAAATCGCTCTGCATGTCGCCCAGCAGCGGTTGCTGTTGCTCACCGAACAGGTGCGGATAGCACTTTTCCAGGTGTTCGAAAAAGAACGTTTCAGGTACGTCGGCGAACTGGCCGTGATCGACGAGGTACTCCATCAGCTTCGCGCCATCGCGGTTGAAGGGATGGAAAACGCTGTCGTTGACCCCGTCGAATTCCAGCGGCGCCACATTGAACAGGTCGCAGAGTTTGCTGTTGAACGCTGGTGTCGCCTTGACCCAGCGATCCTGCAAATAGAATTCGGTGTAGCCATGCATGGCGAACATGTCGCTCTTGAGCAATTCGAGCAGCCGTGGCGTCGACAGATGATTGCGCACATCCGCCAGGCCGATCCGTGCGGGAATCCCGCAATGCCGCGCCGCACCTGCCAGCAGCGTGGCCTTGGGCACGCAGTAACTCTCACCGGTCGCCAGCGCATAACTGCCGCGCAAGGTCTGCGGATCGCGACTGAACGTGTACGGGTTGTAGCGCACCGCTTCGCGCACGGCGTAATAGAGACTGATCGCCTGCTCCAGCGGATCGCGACTGACGCCACGGTGTTGTTCGGCGAACTCCACGACGGACGGATGGTCACTATCGATGAAGCGGCCGGGACTCAGATACTCGTGCATCAGAATAATCTCCTGGGGAAGCCTTGAGTCTAACGAGAGCTTCAGCACAGAGATAACGACGTTTCGGCCAAACATGGGCGCTTTGCCGCTTGCTCGATGAACGCTTTTCCCACGATTCCAATCACATCGCTCCAACCAGCCTGTTTCGCGGATGCCGTCTAAGCTCTGTGGGCTGGTTCGCCCTGGTTTCACGGAGGAATGAATATGCTGTTGTTGTGGATACTGGTTCTGCTGGTCGCAATTGCCTATTTGGCTCACCGCCGCATCGCCCCGATGCCCGCCCTAATCATCGTGGCCGTCTATGTCGTGGCCATGGGCGCTTTCAGCCGCGCGCCGGGCTGGTTGCTGTTGGTTTTCTGGGTGTTGATCGCCGCCGTCGCAGCCCCCCTGTTGCTGCCCGACCTGCGCCGCAAATTGTTCAGCGCGCCGATGTTCAACTGGTTCCAGAAAACCCTGCCGCCGATGTCGCAAACCGAACGCGATGCCATCGACGCCGGCACGGTCTGGTGGGACGGCGAACTGTTCAGTGGTCGTCCGGACTGGAACAAACTGCTGTCCTATCCCAAGGCGCAATTGAATGAAGAGGAACAGGCCTTCATCGACGGGCCGACCGAAACACTCTGCGCCATGGTCAGTGAATGGCAGCTCGGTCAAACCATGGACCTGCCGCCGCAAGCCTGGACCTTCATCAAGGACAACGGCTTTTTCGCCCTGATCATCCCCAAGGAGTTTGGCGGCAAAGGCTTCTCCGCCTATGCCCACTCGCAAGTGGCGATGAAACTGGCGAGCCACAGCGGCGACCTCGCCTCCACCGTGATGGTCCCCAACTCCCTCGGTCCGGCCGAACTGTTGCTGCATTACGGCACCGACGAACAACGCAACCATTACCTGCCCCGCCTGGCGCGCGGCGACGACATCCCGTGTTTTGCCCTGACCGGTCCGCTGGCCGGCTCCGACGCCGGCGGCATGCCGGACTCCGGGGTGATCTGCAAAGGTCAATGGGAAGGCCAGGAAGTCCTCGGCCTGCGCCTGAATTGGGAGAAGCGCTACATCACCCTCGGCCCGGTGGCCACCCTCCTCGGCCTGGCCTTCAAGGCCTACGATCCGGATCACCTGCTGGGCGACAAGGAAGACCTGGGCATCAGCCTGGCGCTGATTCCGACCGACACCGCCGGTGTCGACATCGGCCGTCGGCATCTGCCGTTGGGCGCGGCTTTCATGAACGGCCCGAACTCGGGCAAGGACGTGTTCGTCCCCCTGGAGTTCCTCATCGGCGGCCAGGAGATGCTCGGCAAAGGCTGGATGATGCTGATGAACTGCCTGTCGGTCGGGCGTTCGATTTCCCTGCCGGCGGTGGGCACCGGCATGGCCAAGTTCACCAGTCTGGTCACGGGCCAATACGCCCAGGTTCGCGAGCAGTTCAATGTGCCGATTGCTTCGTTCGAAGGCATCCAGGAAGCCATGGCCCGCATTGGTGGCAATGCCTGGATGATGGACGCCGCCCGCATGCTGACCGCCAATGCGGTCGATCTGGGCGAGAAACCGTCGGTGCTGTCGGCGATTCTCAAGTACCACCTGACCGAACGCGGCCGCGACTGCATCAGCGATGCCATGGATGTGCACGGCGGCAAGGCGATCATCATGGGGCCGAACAACTACCTCGGTCGCAAATGGAACGGCGCGCCGATTTTCATCACCGTCGAAGGCGCGAACATTCTTTCGCGCAACCTGATGATCTTCGGCCAGGGCGCTATTCGCTGCCATCCCTTCGTGCTCAAGGAAATGGCCCTCGCCGGCCGTGAAGACAAGGATCAGGCGCTCAGGGAATTCGACGACCTGCTGCTCAAGCACATCGGTTTTGCCGTGGGTAACGCCGCCAGTACGCTGGTGCTCAATCTCGGTTTCGGGCACCTGGAACACACACCGGGCGACAAGCTCAGCCAGGGTTATTTCCGTGCCCTCAACCGTCAGGCCGCTGCATTCGCCCTGCTCGCCGACCTCAGCATGATGTTGCTGGGCGGCACACTGAAACGTCGCGAACGCCTGTCCGCACGACTAGGCGATGTCCTGAGCAACCTTTACCTGGCCTCGGCCGCACTCAAGCGCTACAACGATCTCGACTCACCGCAGTACATGACACCACTGCTGAGCTGGGCCATGGAAGAAAGCCTGGGCCAGGCGGAACGGGCCATGGATGAACTGCTGAGCAACTTCCCGAACAAAGTCGCAGGCTGCCTGTTGCGAGTGATCGTGTTCCCGTTCGGTCGCCGACACAAAGGGCCATCGGACAAACTCGGTGCCGAAGTTGCCGGGGTAATTGGTCGCGCCAAAGGCGACCCGGCACTGGAGGAAGTGCTCCTGGGTTGCTACCGCCCGCAAGCGAGCGACGATCCGGTCGGTGCATTGCAGCACGCCTGCGATCTGTTGAGCGCCGCACAGCCGTTGCAGAAGAAGTTGCATGTGGCACTCAAGAGTGGCCAGGTCAAACCGGTGGCCGGCGAGTCGGTGATCGATGCCGCCCTCGAAGCTGGCGTGTTGCAGCCGGTGGAAGCCCAAACCCTGCGCGAAGCCGAAGCGGCCCGGCGCAAGGTCATCGATGTCGATGACTTTGACCAAGAGGCCTTGGCGCTGGCCGAGGGAAAAGTCCGCTGATCCCGTCAAGCATGTAAAAACGGGCGCGGGCGCTTTATACTCCCGCGCCCGTTTTGCTCTTGAGGACTTATCTCGTGTCCAACATCGTTGCCGATCATCTCGTTTTACTCGACCACCTGCGCAGCATCCTGGTCGCCGTAGGTGAGGCCGAGCAGGTTCCCGAAGAAAGCCATGCCTTGTTCCTTGAGCGCTTCGACGAACTGCTGGCGTCACTGCCGATCGAGCCGATCGAAAGCCAATACCTGGGCCAGGACATCCTGACTCAAGTCATTTCCCGTTATCCGCAAATCGCCCACCTGATTCCACGGGATCTACTGTGGTATTTCGCCGGTGACTGCCTGCACTACTTGTCCGATGAAGAAATCGACCTGTATCAGGCACTGGAAGAACGCCGCTTCGAAGCTGAACAGAACGACGAACCTTTCGACTGGAACCAGGAAAAGCAACTGCTGGCGCTGTCGAACCAGGACAGCAAGCACTGATTGAAGATCATTGATGCCAAAGGCCCGCATGCTTGAGTATGCGGGCCTTTTTTATTGCCTTGAGCGTAACCCGCCAGTTTCAGGCAACCGCACCGTGCTGCGACCTTGCCCGCCCCCCTCACCCGCCTGCCTGAATCCAGCCTTTGCATCAAGGGTTTTGTTTAAATTCATGGCACTTTGGTTTGATTGAACTACCTTCAAACTACAAGAAGTCATAACGGCTCGAGTTTCCACGTTAGCTTCAGTGATCAGATAGCGGATTGGCAAAAGGAGTTACCTCACCATGATCCTGGCAAGCGTTTTCCGGCTCTGTTCCTGTATTGCCGATTTGTTTCAGGGGAAACCAGGACAGCAGACAGTGCCATCCCCAGGCGCGGGTATCGCTCTGGCGCGCAGTCCAGGTTACCGAATCACTGAAAACCGTTTCAGCAAAGGTCGCTCGCTATCCAGCCAGATCAGCGAATGGCGCCCGCTCGTGTGTAGTACGCAAGGAATAACGCCTGGGCCATGGATGAGTGGTCTGGCGCATTGGGGGGGATAGTCCGATCCCCATGAAGTGATCCGAGACAACTCTGTCAGCCTAAAGATGGCCTATCCAGCGAGGATGTACTTGATGAGCTTTCGTACCGAGCCCGCTTTCAAGCGAATTATCCATGGCCTGTTCTGGATGGGCCTCAGCGTGGATGCGGCTCAGGCCGCGCCAGCCAATTGCCCGCAGCTGGACAATTGGCCGACAACGTACGAGGTCGGTCAGGGACTGCAGAATGAACTGCGCAGCCCCGTTCCGGTAACGCAACTGGCGGTGGGTGACCCGAAAATTGCCGACGTGCAACCCAGCGGCAACAACGCGTTCATTCTCACGGGCATTGCACCGGGAACCACCAGCCTGATGGTCTGGACCGCCTGTTCGAAAACGCCGCGCCAAAGCATGGTGTTCGTCAAGGGCAAGGCCACGTCGGCGCTGACCAGCGTGCCGTCGGTGCCTTCCGACGACCCGCTGCTGCCGAGCCAGGTGCAGACTGATGTCCGCTTCGTTGAAGTCAGCCGGACCAAGCTCAAGGAAGCCTCCGCCTCGATTTTCGGCGTCCGGGGCAACTGGCTGTTCGGCTCGCCGAGAACCTTGCCCACCATCGGCGGCATAGTCACGCCGGCGATACCGGTGAGAAACGACCAGTTCAACCTCACGTTTGCTACCGGCAGTACCTTGGTGGCGATCAACGCGCTGGAAGGCAGCGGTTTCGCCTACACCCTGGCGCGACCAAGCCTGGTTGCGCTCAGCGGGCAGAGTGCGAGCTTTCTGGCCGGCGGTGAAGTACCGATTCCAGTGCCCAGTTCAGGCAGCGATAACGTGTCCATCGAGTACAAGGAATTCGGTATACGCCTGACCCTGACGCCGACCATCGTCGGGAAAAACCGTATCGCACTGAAGGTGGCGCCGGAAGTCAGTGAACTGGACTTCACTAACGCCGTAAGCATCGCCGGCACGATAGTCCCGGCCCTGACCGTGCGCCGTACCGATACCAGCATCTCCCTGGCCGACGGCGAAAGCTTCGTCATCAGCGGCCTGATCAGCACCCACAACGACTCCCAGGTGAACAAGTTTCCGGGGTTGGGCGATATCCCGATTCTGGGCGCGTTTTTCCGCGACAACACCATCAACCGTGAAGAGCGCGAACTGCTGATGATCGTCACCCCGCATCTGGTCCAGCCATTGGCTGCCGATGCACCACTACCGTCATTGCCTGGCGAGCAGCTGCGCAATTACGACCCGAACTTCTATCGCATGTTTTTCCTGGAAAATGGCGACTTCGACAGTCTCAGCGGGCTCTCGCAATGAAACGAAGCCTGAACCGCACTGACCTCGCCCTCACTCGTAACGGTGACTTTGAACGCTTGCCGGGCCAGCTGTGCTGCCATTGGCCAGGCGTTCAACGTGTTGTAGCCAGGGGACATTCAATGAAAGCAGTCATTGCAATAGCGGCGACATTGATGCTCGCAGGTTGTGCCAGCAATGGCCTGTCTTCGCGACCGGGTAGCTGTGCCAAGCCTGCTTCAGACCAGGAACTGACCCTGAACCTTGCCGACAACATGGCCAGCGAAGGCCGCTTGTATGCCAGCCTGGCGAATCTGGAAGGTTTGCCCGATAGCGTGGTCCAGGTTCGCCTGCGCAAGGCTCGGGTGCTGCGTTTGATGGGGCGTAACTCGGAGGCGGAGCCGTTGTATCAAAGCTTGCTCGGCACCTGTCTGGCGGCTGAAGGGGAACATGGCCTGGGCCAGTTGGCCGCCGCCAGAAATGATAACGCCACCGCTACCACTCACCTTGAGCGTGCGGTGTGGATGGCCCCCACCGACGACAGGATGCGAAATGACCTGGGGGTCGTCTACCTCAATCAACGACGGATCCCCGAAGCACGCATTGAGTTCATGACCGCCATGGAGCTCAAGCAGGCAAACACACTGGCGGCACTCAATATGGTGACGTTGCTGATCTATCAGGATAACTGGAAGGCGGCAGCCGAACTCGTGACCCGCGCCGACTTGAGCCCCAAGCAAGTCGTAGAGGCTCAAACCCGCGCGGAAAAACTCAAGACCTCCGCCAAAAAAGTGGTGGCCTCCGAGGGGAATCGCAAGACTGAGGTAGCCGATGCCTCTTCCAGTGCGAACAAGTAGAACGTACGAGGAGTCGAGATGAATACCAAAAGGCTGTTGATCGTGTGCATGGCTTGCCTGTCCACCAGTGCCTGGGCCATTGGGCCGGGGCCCTCCTCGCCGTATCAACAAGGCACCGAGCAGTGGTTGCAGCTGCAGATTCGCGGTGTGGTTGCCTCCCCGCACCTGCAAACCGCCTCGGCCACCGAACGTGACCTGGCCATGCAGCGCTGGCTGAACAGTTTCAACTTTCCGATACCGGAATTTTTTGACCAGGATGCAGCGGGAGAAATGACCATTGGCGACTGAGGCCTGTCGATGGGTGATCAGCCTCTGGCGTAGTCCAGAGTAGCCTGGCTGCAAAGCCGGGCCGGGCGTCGTGTGCAGAAAAGCATTGGAATCTACACATTATCCAATCCTGGCCGGATTACCCCGTAGGAGCTGCCGCAGGCTGCGATCTTTTGACTTTAGCGATCGTGATATCGCAGGAAGATCAAAAGATCGCAGCCTGCGGCAGCTCCTACAGGGGATGTGTAAACCTATGGCAGGAAAGTGCAGATCAGGCTCGGGTGGCGAGGCCATCGCGCTCGACAGCCTCCGGCTGTTTTACCTCACCCGAATGCTTTGATTACCCCAATCAAGGCCGGGCCGATAGCGACCAGAAAGAAGCTCGGCCATAGACAGAAAATCAGTGGAAATATCAGCTTGGTACCGATTTTCGCCCCCATCTCTTCGGCGGCCTGCGTACGCCGGTCACGGAACTCTTCGGCATAGATGCGCAAGGTGTCGGCCACGCTGGTACCAAAACGGATACTCTGCGCCAACAGGTTGACCAGACCTTGTACGTCATCCAGGCCAGTGCGCACAGCCAGTTGCTTGAGCGCCGCGGTACTGGAAATACCCGCGCGGATTTGTGCATTGACCAGGGCCAGTTCTTCAGCCAGTTCGACCTGACTGACCGACATCTCCTCAGCCACCCGTTCGATGGTCGCGGGCAAGGCCAGGCCCGACTCCACGCACACCACCATCAGATCCAGCGCATCCGGAAACGCGGCGCGCAGCCGGCCTTGTCGCTTCTGTTTGCGCTTGGCGACATACAGCGCTGGCATCAACCATCCGACACCCGCCACCAAGCCCACCAACAGCAGCCCCATGATCAGGGAAACCTTGGGAATCATCGGCAACAGCAGCAACGCAATACCGATCAATAACAGCGGCAACATCAAGCGCACTGCCCAGTACATCTGCACCGCCGACGAGGAGCGGTACCCCGCATGCATTAACAGGGTCTGGGTGGCGGATGTTTGAGCCGACTCGGCCGAGGCAAAGCGCTGGCCGACCCGCTCCAGCAACAGTTGCAGGTTACCCGGAGCTTCCTGCCCGGTCGCGCCGCCTAAATGACCACGCTTGATCAGCGCCAGACGACGCTGCACGGGATCCTGAAGCCCAATCATCAGCAGGATCACGGCACCCACCGCAAGTACCGTACTCAAACCGATCGCGCCAAGAAACAACAGGCGCGCCATCTCCTCGTTCCCCGTGACCCGACTGAATAACCCGAGTAAAAAATCCATGGCCTGTACCTCCCGGTAGCGAATACCGCTTAAACCTGAATCCGGATAATTTTGCGAATCCAGAAAATCCCGACCAACATGGCACCAAAAGCCCAAAATATCAGCTTATGGCCCATCGGATCATTGAGCAGCAACGGCATATATTTTGGGGTAGTGAACAAAATCACAGCCGCCAGTACGAAGGGAATGGCCACCAGTATCCAGGCCGACATCCGCCCTTCGGCCGACAGGGTCTTGACCTTGCGCTGAAAGCGGAAGCGCCCGCGGATCAGCAGACTCAGACGCTCCAGCACCTCGGTCAGATTACCGCCAGTCTCGCGATGGATGAGGAGCGAGGTCACCAGCATCATCACCGTCATGCTTGGCATCCTCTCCAGCAGACCGAGCATGGCCCGGCGCACATCGTTGCCATAGTTGATATCGGAGAAAGTCAGGCCGAATTCATGAGCGACCGGCCCCTTGTGTTCCTCGGCCACCAGGCGCAGGGTTTCGTTGAAGGGGTGTCCGGCGCGCAAAGCGCGGCACATCGCGTCCAGCGCATCCGGCAGGCCTTCCTCGAATGCAGCGAAACGCTTGCCACGGTCGCGAGAGATTTTCAGTATGGGTAACCAGAAGACCGCGAAACCCGCCAGCAGCGCCATCCACCAGACTGACCAAACCATCCAGATCAAGATACCCGCCCAGACACCCAGCACCAGCCCGAGCAGCAATACCCGATAGGTCCGGTATTCGTGCCCGGACTGCTCAATCATTTGCGTCAATGCCTCCATAAAAGGCAGCTGCTCAAGCCTGGCCTCCAATGGCGACAAACGCGTCAGGTATTTCTGTCGCAACACGGTCTGCATGCTGGACTGATTGTTGGCTTTCTCCAGTACATGCAAGCGGCCACGAATACGCTTGCGCATCTTGCCGGCCTCGCCGAATACCGGCACCGTCACGCCCTGGGACAGGAGGAAGACGGCAATAAACACCATGCCGAGAAACATCAGAATGAATTCACCAGGAACCTGGTTCATGATTGCCGTGCCTCCATCCACTCGGGCCTGAACATCGCAAGCGGCAACTCGATGCCACGCTTGGCCAGTACATCGCGGAAGGCGGGGATCATGCCGCTGGGCCGAAAATCACCGAGTACTTCGCCGTTTTCGCCCATGCCGTGGCGCACGAAGGAGAAGATTTCGGTCATGGTGATGATCTCGCCCTCCATGCCGTTGATCTCCTGCACGCTGACCAGGCGGCGCTTGCCGTCCTCCTGGCGTTCCAACTGAATGACCACTCCGATGGCCGAAGCGATCTGTTGGCGCATGGCCTTGATCGGGAAGGTCGCCCCGGTCATCGACACCATGTTCTCGATTCGCCCCAATGCATCGCGCGCGGTGTTGGCGTGGATCGTGGTCAGCGAGCCGTCGTGACCGGTGTTCATCGCCGTCAACATGTCCAGCGCCTCAACGCCGCGCACTTCGCCGATCACGATGCGGTCCGGGCGCATCCGCAGGCTGTTGCGCACCAACTCCCGCTGGCTCACCTCGCCACGTCCCTCGATATTCGCAGGCCGGGTTTCCAGGCGCACCACGTGGGGCTGCTGCAGTTGCAGTTCGGCCGAGTCTTCGATGGTGACGATTCGCTCGTTGTGCGGGATGAAACTGGACAGCACATTGAGCATGGTGGTCTTGCCGCAGCCGGTACCACCGGAAATCAGCACGTTCAAGCGCCCACGGACAATCGCCTTGAGCAGCAGGGCAATGGCCGGGGTCAACGCCCCCACCTGGATCAGACTGTCGGTATTGAGCAGGTCCACGGAAAAGCGCCGGATCGACATGCTAGGGCCGTCGATGGCCAGCGGCGGGATAATCGCGTTGACCCGTGAACCGTCCTTGAGCCGGGCGTCCACCAACGGCGAGGACTCGTCGATACGCCGTCCCAGGCTGGAGACAATGCGGTCAATGATGTTCAGCAAATGCTGATCATTGCGAAAACGCACATCAGTGCGTTGCAGCTTGCCGAAGCGTTCGACATACACCGAGTCATGCCGGTTGACCAAAATGTCGGACACAGTGTGATCGGCCAGCAGCGGTTCCAGAGGCCCCAGACCGAGCACCTCGTCGGTAATCTGCTTGATGATCAACTGGCGGCTGGAAGTACTCACCGGTGCCGAGTGTTCGTCGAGCAGACGCTGGCAAATATCACGAATCTGCCGCGCGGCCTCAGCCTGTTCCAGGGAGTCCAGCAAGGACAGGTCCATGACCTTGAGCAACTGCTGGTAAATCTTTTCTCGCCATTCGGCTTCCACCGGGGTGACCTGACTTTTGGTTTCGTAAAGAACGTCCGGCGTTGCACGTTCCCACGCCATTATTTCCTCGATCGGATCCGACTGGTCGTCACCCGGCTGGTTAGCCGACGATGAGACGGGTTTACCGGACTGTTTGCGCAAGCGGTTACGAAAGTCGCTGATCATGGGTCACCCCCCGAAAAAACGGTTGAAGGCGCGTTTGAACACGCCTTTTTTTCCAGCTATCTGATTGCCGACAAGCTCATCGGCCACGTTGCGCAGGGCAGCGGTGATCGCCGCCTTCGGCGCATGCAGCTCCAACGGCACGCCAGTGTTCTGACTCTGGCTGACCAGGTTGAAGTCGTTGGGTAATTTCGACAGGTTCGTGCAGCGCAGCGCCTCGCCGATATCCTTGAGGCTGACCGCTGCCGTCTTGTCATAGCGGTTGACCACGATCTGCAATTGGTCCCCGCGCACGCCCAGGTCTTCGCGAAGAATCCGCACCAGGGAACTGGCATCGCGTAAATGGCTGACGCTTTGCTGCACCACCACGTAGACCCGATCCACCTGTTCCAGTACTGAGCCGGTGAGGTGGTCGATTTGCCGTGGCAGATCGATCACTACCCAGTCATAGCTGGCGCGGGTCAACTGCATCAGGGTGTCGAGTTGCTCAGGCTGGGCATCCTGCGGCAGGCATAGCTCACCGGCCCGTCCACCCAGTACATGCAAGGTCGGGCTGAAGTGGCTGCAAAAACCCCGTAGCGCGACGCTGTCCATGCCGTCGATCTGATGCAACACCTCCAGGTGGCTGTGGGTTTGCGCCACATCCAGGTAATGCGTCACGCTGCCAAATTGCAGGTCCATATCCAGCAACAGGGTACTGCCACCCTTCATGCTGAGTTGCTGAGCCAGGTTGCAAGCCAGCATGGTGCCGCCGGATCCGCCCTTGGCGCTGATCACGGCGAGCAATTTCCCTTCTGTCCCGCTGCCGGTCCGAACCTCCATGACCAGCCGATTCAAGGCGGCGACCAGTTCCGTCTCGGCGACGGGCTCCGGCAGCACGTCACGGGCGCCGGCCTGCATCGCCAGGCGCATGCTTTCCTGTTCGCTCAGCAGCCCGCACACCAGCATCGGCGGACGCTCATGGGCCGGGCGCTGCAACAGTGCCGCCAGCTCTTCACGCCACAGGTGGCTGACGCGCAACAGCAACAGATCGGGCATCCGGTCCAGACCGTAGAGCGGGTCGACATGCCCGTTGCTCACCAGCCGAGTACTCACCTCCAGGCTGGGCATGCGTTGGCAGACGCCTTGCAAGTCGCGTAACGACGTGGCATCACGGCTGCTGATCAGCAACCGTAGCCCGGCTTTACCGGTCGAGGAAGAGACTGGAGTGTCCTTGGTATTCAGCATGGCGTGATCTCCCCGGAATCGGAATGACGCCCGAGGCTTTCACGTGGCAACGTTGCCCTGAATGTAGGCAGCGTAAAGGGCACACCGAACCCGGGAATGAACAGATTGAAAACGAAGTTTTGCAGACTCAACTGGACATAGCGGATGGCACGAAAGCCATTGGCGCTTACAGTGTCAGCGGGGTTGGCCACCTGGGCACCGTTTACGTCCAGATAGGTCAATGTCAGGTTGGTGGTGGCCAGGTTGCCGATCAGCTGGCTATTTCCTGCATCGCCCGCCGCGTTGAAGATCGCCCGCCGCAACACCACCGGATCGCTGATATTGCACACCGCCGCCAGTCGCGTACCACGGCGCACGGCTTCATCCAGCGCATTGACCGTAAAGTACAGGCGGCCCATTTCCAACACGCCGAACAACAGCGTAAACACCATTAGACCAACGATGGCGAACTCCACCGTATAGGTGCCGCGCATGTGTTTTCTGTTCATCACAGGGCCCTCATCACGGTAGTGGCGACCAGCGGAATGCCAAGCGCAATCTGATTACCAAAAAAACCGGGAAGCGATCCGGCGCAATTGCCAGCGCCAATCACCGGGCAGAACGTGTAAGTGATGGTGACCCGCACATGGTCGGTGCCCACTGCGGCGACGACCACGTTGCCAGTCGTCAACCCTGACACCACAGCGGTCCCGGTGTTGGCAGGCACGCCATACACCGCAACGTTTTTCGTCTGGGTCAATAGCGTACTGCTCATAGCGACCGCACCAAGCGTCGAGTCCCAAGCCTGGCTGGCGACGAAACGGTCGGCATCGCGGCTGGCCTGCAGCAACAAGTTGTACTGATAGAGCATGCGGCCGAACTCACCGAAGCCCAGTAACAGCAACAGCAACACCGGCATGATGAGGGTGAACTCCACCATGGCCAGGCCTTGCTGGCGCTGCCGACTTTTAAATCCATGAAGTCTCATGACGTCCCCCTACGAGTCAGTGCTCGGAGTGCCGCTGCCGTTGAGATAGGTTTTGTAGAGCTGAATGATCTGCGGGCCGGAATCGGTTGACGGCGAGGGGCCGGCCACGTTGTCGCCTTCGCACTCCTTCACGAACTGGCCGAAGATCTCCGCTTCCGCGCCGCCGCCATCCATGGGCTGCACTACGAAATAACAGCCAAAACCGAGGACGGGGATCGAGGTTGAACCATTATTTTTCCCGGCGCAGTCGCCCACCACGATTTTCAACATCCGGCGCTCGAACACCCCATTACTCTCACAGCCACTGGCCCCTGCCACACACGCGGCAACGCTCGTACGCCAGTCGTTATAGTCCAGTATCGCGTTGCCGCCCGCCGTGAGGGTGCCATTGCTCGAGGTGACGGTTTGCCCCTGGTACTTCGGGCCTGTGCCGTCGTCAGTAATTGCGGGGTTACTGGACGAGGTCACCATGTCCGGCGGATAGACCGAGGCGCTGACCGGGCCGTTGTAGATACCGAAGCGTGTATTCAGGCCTTGAGACGCAGGGCCGACCTTGTTGCCAGGTTCGGTCGCCACGTTGTCTCCCACATTGCGGCAGACCTTGCCGCCTCCGGCCATCTCCTCCCTGATCGCATTGCCGCCAGTGCCAAAATCGAGCAACTGAAAGTTGCCTGGACCAATGGGCGAGTTATTGCCGGCAGCCGTCTTCAATACCTTCAAATCACCAAACTGGAAGCCCCAGAACATACCGGCGGCCGGGTCGTATTGAGCCGGATCGCCACAGACCATCAAAGGCGCGAGATCGCAGGGGCTGGTAGGGCTGGGTCCCGCTGTGGCGATCGCCGCCACCGCTTTGTTCCCCACGGCGCCTAATGACTGGGCGAAGCTCCAGAAAAATCCCGTCAGGCCATAACTCGCTACCGATACCCGAACGTATTTGGCATCCGTCGGCCCGGGAAAGGCGAACGGGCCATAGACGCTGCTTGCCAGTTCCACCACTGCAAATGCACCGGCGTTGCCGCCGATCGCCGTGGCCAATTCGTTGTTGCCTGTGGCATTGGCATTTTGTATCAGCGTATTGAGCGCGGCGGTCTTCGTCGTACTGGCACTGTTGATGCCCCCCCCCACCTGACTCAGGGTCTTGGCACCACTCAGGGCGGCGGCGTCCACCGCATTCTGCAGGCGCGTTTTGTTCAGCAGCATATGCCCGCCGTCCAAAGCCAACGCCGCCATCATGGCCATCGCCGCCAACGCGATCACCATCAATACACTCACCGATCCTTCCTGGCGCCTTGGCGTCGAAGTGAACGGCTGCTGAATACGAAGATTCATCATCAAGCCCTCGATTGCCGACACTGATCCGGATCGGCTCCGCCAATACCCTGGTGCCCTGGCACCTGTTGCTCACTGTCAGCGAATGTTGACTACTTTGGCTTCGGTCCCGCGGATAACGGTGATACCCGCACCCTCGCCACTGCTGCGCTGTACCACGCGTTTTGGCGCCTCTGCAGTGGCCACTGCCATGGTCGGGGCAACAGGCGTAGCAGGCGCAACGGCCGCTGCTTTCTTCTCGAGGTTCAGCGGGTTACGCAGCGCCAGTTGCAACTTGCCTTCCGTCTGCGCCGTAACCAGGGCTTCCGCTTCAGCGGCCGACATCTCCAGGGTCACTGCGCGCACCACGACCGGTTGGGTCTTGTCGGTGCCCGCGGTCTGATCCACCGCCAACACCCGCAAGTTCTCGAGGATGGTCCTGGACGTCGCGCTGTTGCTGTTGTTGCCGGTATTGGTGGTTTTGGTCGCCAGTACATCGACCCGGTTACCCGGTAACAGGAATCCGCCGACGCCGACCACATCGTCCACCCGTACCGATATGGCGCGTTTGTCAGGCGCTATCAAAGAGGCCAGGGTGCTGCCACCCAGGTGTTCGCTCAGACGTGCGCCGCGCACGATGTCGCCCCGCAGAATGTCGAACGTTGCGATCTTGCCTACGGTTTTTTCGCTGGCATCGAAGGCATCGTCCGGGATCGTATCCATGGGCATGCGTACGGTCGTGACCTGCTGGGCCTCGACCATCTGCCCGAATGGAATCTCTACCGTGGCGACCACCACGTTTCGAAGGTGGTCATCCGGGCTGGCATTGAGCCGCGCGCTCAGCCAGGAGTCGGCCATCCATGCGGCCCCAAGGCCCATGGCCAGGGAAACGCCTATCAGGGTCAGCGTACGAGAGCTCATGTCAGTATCTCCGTATCAAAGAAAGTCGAGCTGGACGAAGTAGTTGTGCCAGGCCCATTCCAACTCTTTCGGTGACAGTGGTCCGGAACCGCCCATATAGCGCTGGCGATCGAGTGCCATGTTCAGGAGATCGCGGGGATGGCAAGGCACCAGGGGCATGCCTTCACTTGCATAAAGCCTTTGCAGCACATAACGCACCAACAGCGGGTCATAGGAAATGCCCAGTCGCTCGCTTTCCTGACGCCAGATCTTTTCGTACTCCTCGGGCTTCAGGTAACCGAAATGCAGCTTGTAGCCAATCCGGCGAAGGAAAGCCTCATCGGCCAGCTCCAGGGGATTGAGGTTGGTGGAAAACACCAGGATCAGATCGAACGGCAGCTCGCAATGCCGACCGCCGCCCAGGTTGAGGAAATCGCGTTTCTCTTCCATCGGGACGATCCAGCGATTCAGCAGCTCGGCGGGTGCCATTCGCTGGCGCCCCATGTCATCGATGATGAACAGGCCGTTGCTGGCCTTGAGCTGCAGGGCAGCCTGGTATTGACGGGTGAAAGGGTCATAACGAACGTCCAGCTGTTCCATGCTCAACTCGCCGCCAGTGATGACGATCGGGCGTTTGCAGCACAGCAGTCGACGGTCGATGCCTTCGTTGAGCATCAGGGTGTTCTGCTGAGCGTTGTCATCGAGCCGCTGATGCACCTGGGGGTCATAGATCTCGATCACCGACTCGTTGATGACGATGGCATGGGGGATCCAGATGGCCTCGGCGAACAGACGGATCAGCCGACTGCTGACATAAGTCTTGCCGGTACCCGCGGGGCCATAAATCATGATCGCGCGCCCGGAGTTCATCGCCACACCCAACTGATCCAGCATCTCCTCCGTGAGCACTACGCCAGCAAGGGCATTGCGCATATCGTTGGCGTTGATGCGACCATGGTGAATGGTCTGCAGTTTGATCAGGGACCGGTAAGTACTCACCGGAAACGGTGCTGCGCCTATATAACCGCTACGCGACAGGGCATCGCGGGCGGCACTGCGTCCGCGTTCGGTCAGGCCATAACGCAGCGACTGCCCACCCGTTTGACTCACCTGGCCCAGCACTTCGACACGGCCATCCTTGCGCAGAAACGCCAGGACCTCTTCAAGTACCGCGCCGGTCAGCGCCAAGCGCTCCACCAGCCGCGACATGTCCAACACGCCGGCATCAAACAAATGCTTGCACACTAACTCTCCGAGAAAACTGTCCGTCAGGCCAGTTTCGCGAATAGTGCAGGGCTGAGGAGCCAGGCGTTGCACCGCTCCCCGATCGCTGGGGTAGGCATCACTTTCGACGATAACGTGCATGACTAGCCTCCTGGGCTACGGGCCGATCTGCAGCCAATAGCCACTGGCCAGGGTTCCGAGCAAAATTGCAACGGAGTATGGGAAAGGCTTTCCGGCCACTTCATCTTCCGCCGGAGCCAAGTAGGTTCGCGCCCCTAATATCATCCAGTAGCGCGTTAAGGTTTGCAGCAGCTGGCCACGAAAAAGGATGATCAATAAACCGCACAAACCACCGGCCGTAAGACTGAAAAGCGCCGTCCACAACGCGTCATGCGGTGTAAAAAAACATCCGACCATGGCCATCAGCTTGACGTCCCCGGCGGCCATACCGCCCAGGGCGTACATGGGTAGAAACACTGCAAAGCCGATCAGCATGGCTAGCGCAGCATTACCAAGTCCCTCAACTCCACTGGCGTAAGCCTGACTGGTCAAACCCAAAACAAGTCCTAAAAGAACCAGCAGGTTGGGGATGCGGTGGCGACGAAGGTCGCTCACCACCGCAATACCTAGCAGCCCTAACAGAACTATTGATATAAACATCTGCTCAATAGGCATCGCTGCATCTCTCACTGGGAATAGACTTACGTGCACGTCCCCGTACCGGCGCCCATACAAGCAGCTAGCCTACCGAGCTGAGTGGTAATGGCGGTGCCCAAGGTGGTAAAAGCAGTGACAACCGCCAGGGTTATTAGCCCACCTGCCACTGCGTATTCCACAATGGTCAGACCATCTTCGTCTTTGACGAACTTCACTAACGAAGCCTTGATCGTTTGCATGATCATTTTGCCCACCTCACTTGAATGTTGTTTTTTCTGCTGCACCTCTCACTGGGAATAGACTTACGTGCAAGTCTGCCCTGTGCCCGTGGCGCCCATACAAGCAGCTAGCTTACCGAGCTTGGCGATAATGGCGGTGCCCAAGGTGGTAAAAGCAGTGACAACCGCCAGGGTTATTAGCCCGCCAGCCACCGCGTATTCAACAATGGTCAGGCCATCTTCGTCTTTGATGAACTTCACTACCGAAGTCTTGATTGTTTGCATGATCATTTTGCCCACCTCACTCGAAAGTTGTTTTTTCTGCTGCAGCTCTCACTGGGAATAGACTTACGTGCAAGTCTGCCCCGTGCCCGTGGCGCCCATACAAGCAGCTAGCTTACCGAGCTTGGCGATAATGGCGGTGCCCAAGGTGGTAAAAGCAGTGACAACCGCCAGGGTTATTAGCCCGCCAGCCACCGCGTATTCCACAATGGTCAGACCATCTTCGTCGTTGACGAACTTCACTACCGAAGCCTTGATTGTTTGCATGTTCATTTTGCCCACCTCACTCGAATGTTATTTTTCCGGAGGCAGTACTTTCTGCCCTGCCTGATGCAACCCTAGTCAGAGTGAAGGCATTGGCGTTAGGAAGATTTTGCACATCGTTAGGATTTTTTTGCGGGGCAGCCAAATACGGAGCATTGGCCTTAGCTAAAGTAACGGGAGGGGATAAACAAGGCACTGAAACGCAAAGGCAATTGTCATTGATTCACAAGCGACAAGCGGTTCAAGCCGGATTTGTCGAAGACACACCAACAAACACTCGTCCGGGGCGGCCCTCCATGAAACATATATAGCGAAAAGAACTAAAAACCGCTTTTTCTATCGGGATTAAATCTGCAAAGTGATAGCACATTGGCAATACTGGCGATGAGAGTCACTAGAACCCCTGAGTAGAGACATGACGTCCAATTTGACCAAAAGGCCATCGCTCCTGTGGTTCGATCTGACTCATGATCGGTCCACGAAAGAACTCGTCACGCAGTTCGAGGACGCCTGCGAGTGCAATCTGGCGAAAAACTCCGTGTTGCCCATCAGGGAACACGCAGACATGATCTGCGTCCATTTCGATCGCCCCGACACTCCAGGTTTGCGGCTATTGCTGGAGATCAAACGCACCACCCCCAGCATCCCGATCACCATGTTCACCGTGCAGCACTCGGAGGAACTGGCTGTATGGGCCATGCGCTCCAGCGTCTGGGAATACATGGTGCTTCCGCTCTCGAGCACCGAGAGGAAGCGTTACCTGACGGCAGTGCTGCAGCTCTGCGAGCTGCGCCGAAATGCCCACGGCCAGGGCAAGTCATCGCAGATCGACCACTCCCCGACTCTGCCGGACAGCATCCGGCTGACCTCAGGACACCAAAAACACCAGGCCTTGAGCAATGTCATGCTGTACATCGAACAGCACTTTCGTGACAGCATCGATCAGAGGGACCTGGCGCAGCGCTGCGGCATGACGACATTTCGCTTCAGCCGCCTGTTCAAGGAAGCCAATGGGCAGGGCTTCACGGATTACATCCTGGACAAGCGCATGAACTTCGCCAAAGACCTGCTCGACAACAGCCAGATGCCGATTACCAGCATCGGCTATGAAGCCGGCTTCAAGGATCCTTCCTACTTCGCCCGTGCCTTCAAGCAGTTCGCCAACTGTACGCCCAGCGAATACCGCCTGGCACGCCAACTCAAAGCGGCTGCAGCTGCGCAACAGGTGCAGGATGAGAAAACCACTGAAGCGCTCGAAAGCCTGGTACAAACCCTCAGTGGTTGATCCTGCTTTTTACGCGCAAACAAAAACGCCGCTCAATGAGCGGCGTTTTCGTTAAATATGGAGCGGGAAACGAGACTCGAACTCGCGACCCCGACCTTGGCAAGGTCGTGCTCTACCAACTGAGCTATTCCCGCAAATGGCGTCCCCTAGGGGACTCGAACCCCTGTTACCGCCGTGAAAGGGCGGTGTCCTAGGCCACTAGACGAAGGGGACACGCTACCCGGAACACATGGTGTGTGTTTCGGTGTCCAGAGCCGCATCCGAAGACTTGGTTCTGGTTTCACTCAGCCCTGCCCGAAAGCAACGCTGTTTAAAATTGGAGCGGGAAACGAGACTCGAACTCGCGACCCCGACCTTGGCAAGGTCGTGCTCTACCAACTGAGCTATTCCCGCATTGGCGTCCCCTAGGGGACTCGAACCCCTGTTACCGCCGTGAAAGGGCGGTGTCCTAGGCCACTAGACGAAGGGGACACACGTACAACATTCACTCCCTGCTTCGTTTCGCTGTGTGCTTTACGCTGCAAGTGGCGCGCATTCTATGGATGGATTGAGAGGTCGTCAACCCCCTGATATAAATTTATTTAAATCAATGACTTCGACCTGCTTTTGGGAGCCGTTGCGGTTTTTCCGCTGCCCGGCGTTTGACGCCTATATTCTGGCACCCGCCAAGACGTTATAGTCCACGGGGTGATGGCAATCTGTATATCGAGTGCCATCATTTATAGAAACGGGGCTCCGGCCGATATAAGTACAAGCATGTCCGATCCAACCCGTCGTGCGGGCCTGGGCGCTCAATTGCCAAGCCACCAGACTCCCATGCGTAACCTATAAAGAGGTCTTACCGGTGACGCCACTCATGATCACCCTGCTAGTTGTAGTCGGGATCGCACTGTTGATCGCCATTGGCTACATGAACCATGTGGTGGAAAACAACAAGCTGGAAAAGGCCCGTACCAAGATCGAGCTCAACGATCGCCTGCGACGCTGCGGCGAGATCACCGAGACATTCCCCGGCCAGCTGATGACCCCGGCCCTCAAGCTACTGTTGGCCCGTCTGGAACTGAACGTCTGCCAGCGCCTGCTCAACCTGGAAAAATCCAGCGCCAACCTCAAGGCGCGGATCGCCGAACTGGAGGCCCTTGTCGGCCAGGGTGAATCCATCCCGGTCAACAATCCGCCAGCACCGATCCAGACGGAAGCCAAGGCCAAGGATGTACGCTTCCTGCTCGAAGCCCTGCACGGCCAGATTACCCGTGCGGCACAGGACGGTTTCCTGCCCCCCAACGAAGCCAAGCGCTGGATTCGTGAAGTGCGCCACATCCTGGTACTGCTGCACATCGAGTTCTTTAACAACCTCGGCCAGCACTCCCTGCAACAGAACCAGCCCGGACAGGCTCGCCTGGCATTCGAGCGCGGCGTGCAATACCTGCGCAAACAACAGGACCCACAGGTCTACGCCGAGCAACTGGGGTACCTGGAAAAACTCCTGGCCCGCGCCAACGACCAGGTCATGGATCGCATCGCACCGGTCGAAGGCGAGGTCAACCAATTGACCGAAGGCCTCAAGGACGTCGAGGCTGATGCGGACTGGAAGAAGAAAGTGATCTACGACTGATCAGCGAAATCACAAAAGCCACCGAGAGGTGGCTTTTTTTG
>NZ_CATKPX010000036.1:0-54509 GCF_949767755.1 Pseudomonas sp. IT-P4
AGTTTCCAGTTGGTTGCCGTGGTACTCGGCATTATTGCTGGATAGGTCGAAGACGCCATTGACCTGCAAGATGACATCCCGCAGTTGCTTGTAGATCGCCAGGGAGCGATTGCTGCGGCCCTGAGAGGCCACCAGGAAGATCGGGATATCGAAGCCGGTGCGCTTGATGGCATCCAGCACTCCGGCGGCCAGGTCATCAATGCAGAGTACGGCGACGGCGACATCGGTAAAGTCTGTCTGGTCGAACCGGACGACTTCACGGGTATTACGAAAACAATCCCGGACCGCATCGCTGGCAGCGATTTTCAAAGCGTTCATATCCAGAATCTCTCGGTCTACTTGACGTTGAAGTTCCTGGGACGAGTACCTTCAGGGGCATCATGTCCCGGGTCCGGAGCGATTGCCCTATTGGGTATAGTCCATTTTTACAATTTGTTACCCCTTGCCGAAATTTTATCGGTCAATGCAACACCCCATCGGTTGCCTCCAACCTTTGGGGTGCTGCTCATCCAGCCATCAGGTGCGCCCGGCGGAACCTGTCACGGGCAGGTTCCCGAGCAGCTTGAGCCCGGTACTCTTCACGAACGTCTCATAGTCCATCGGCTTCTCGATTCGGGTTTCTGCGTTAGGCAGCACGTAGGCCCAGGCACGTTTGGACGATGCGTCGTACACCAGTTTGAACAGGCGGGTCGGCACCCAGACCTGGTTGTCGCCGATGGTCGAGTGGCCCGGGTCAAAGAGCGGGCCGGTAAAGACAAACACGTTGCCATCGGCGCGCTTGGCAAACTTGCGGACGTCAGACTCGACCTTGCTCCAGATCTTGCGGTTATTGGTCGGGTCTTGCGGCACCATGTTCGACAGCGCAAAGGATTGGGCCATTGCCTTGGGGCTCGGGGCATCGGCTGCCGGGGATTGATGGCCTCGGTCCACGGCCGGCTTCTGGCTGCGGTAGTCGCTCAACTCGGCGCGCCCACTCTTGGGAATGCGTGGGTCCGGGTAGAACTGGTTGGTACGCTCCTCCCCTTTGGCATCCTGCAACTGGGCCGCATTCAGACGCTCGACCACCACCAGTGGGGTCTTGCTGGTTTGCGAGTACAGCACCGCGAAGTTGTCGGAGCACAGCGCCAGGGGTTTCATGGAGGATGGCACTGTCGCCGTGTTGATCGGTTTCGCTGCCGGGAACAGCTCGGCGCAGCCGTCAAACGATGCCTGTTTCTGTTTGCTTGAATAGAGGTCCAGGGCCGCGTTCTGGCTGATCGAGCCCGAGCGGGACGTTTGTTCATGTTGTGCGGCAGGTGGCTTGAGGATGTCCAGCAGACTGCGGGCTTGCGCCCCGGTCGAGAGCAAAACAAGGGCCGACAGCCCAACTGCAATTTTGCGTAGGTACATGGGTTAAATCTTCGAAAGGAATTGAGGGATAAACGTGCGGCGAGGCCCGATTCACGGAACCGGTTGGAGGGCGTTGCTGATTATGTGGAGGCGATCATGCTTTCGCGGTCCTTGATCAAGTTATCGATGCGGGGTGTATGGACCATGACAAGATCGGTTAGTGCAATGCCGTACTCGGCAGCCATATTATTGTGACGCTGTGGTGGATGACATATCCAGCCCCCCTCGATACCCTTTCGCACCCGGGAACCTGACGGCAGTTCAGGCCAAACCACACTCATCCAGACGAACCAAAAATGAAATCCTCCGCAGGTTTGCTGTTGTCAGGTATCGAACTGGACCGTGCCAGCTCCATCCCCTTGTACCGCCAACTCTACTTGCAGATTCGCAAACAGATTCTCAGCGGCAGGATTCAGGGCGGCGTGCGCCTGCCCTCCACCCGGACCCTGAGCAAGGAACTGCAGCTGTCGCGAATCAGCATTCTCAATGCGTTCGATCAACTGATTGCCGAAGGCTTCCTGACGTCGCGGACCGGGGCCGGGACCTATGTGGGGCATGAATGGGAGAGCCGCGGTATCGACGACGATGAGCACAAGCGCCAGCCCCCTCGCCTGTCCGACCTGAGCCAGTCCATGCTGTCGTTGCGCAGCGATCATTTTCGCGGTGTTTCCTATGCCGACTGGGCGACCGGCAGCCCGACCTCGTTCCTGCCCAGTCACAGCGCCTACGATGCGTTCCCGCAATCGGTCTGGAAGCGCCTGTTGAACCGCCACCTGCACAAGCCGACCAAGGCCATGCTCGGTTATGGAGAATTGCAGGGATTGCTGGCCCTGCGCGAGGCGATTGCCGAGTACGTCTTCGATGCCCGTGGCATTGATTGCACTGCCGATCAAGTGGTCATCGTGTCCGGCGCCCAGCAAGCCTTCAACCTGCTGGGCATGCTGTTGCTCAACCCGCAGGACAGCTTCTGGATGGAGGATCCGGGGCATATCGCGGCGCGCATTGCGCTCCAGGCCCAGGGTGGCCGGGTCGTGCCGTTGCGTATCGACGAACAGGGGATCGATGTCCGGCAAGGCCTGGCTGTGTGTCCTGACGCTCGCCTGGTGTTTACCACACCTTCTCGCCAGCATCCCTTGGGCATCACCATGAGTTATGGGCGGCGCCAGGAACTCATCGACTGGGCCGCCCAGAATCAAAGCTGGATCATCGAGGACGACTGCGACAGCGAGTTTCGCTACAACGGCCGCCCCCTGCCGGCACTCTATGCCATGGACCAATGGGCCCGGGTCATCTACGCCGGGACCTTCAGCAAAGTGCTCTTCCCCTCGCTACGACTGGGTTACGTGATACTGCCGAACGCCTTGATCGAACCCTTCTGCACCCTGCGGGCGGTCATGGATCGCAGCCCGCCCACCCTGCTCCAGGCCGTCACCGCGGACTTCATGCGCGAAGGCCACTTTCTCGGCCATATTCGTCGAATGCGCGCCCTGTACCAGGCTCGCCAGCAGGCACTGGTGGAACACCTGCACAAACGCCTGGGGACTTTCTTCAGGATCACGCCAGTGGAAGCCGGCATGCACCTGATCGCCTGGTTACCCGCGCATCTCGATGACGATGCCCTGGCCAGGGAACTTGGCGAGCATGGCATTCATACCTATCCCCTGAGCGACTACTGCGTCGAACACGTCTTGCCGCCGGCGCTGCTGATCGGCTTTGCCAGCACCCCCGAGGACCAGGCTCAAGCGCGCGTCGAAGCGCTGGCCCAGGCCCTGGACAAAATGGGCTACCTGCAACCGGCCACTTGACCCAAGGCAAGTGGCCTTATGAATTAACTGATAATGGATCTATCGAGAGTTCCTGACTGGCGCGATAAAGGCTGCGCCGGTAGACCCGGTGTCTGAACCAGGAACGACTCGAATGAACAATAAGATCCAGGAACGATTCAACGCCTTGCTCAGCCATAAGGCTGTCGAGGCCGAGGCTCCCCCCCTACTGAACGAGGCGCTGGCCCGCCAGTTGCTCGACCGACTGGCGCAACTGCGCCTGTTTGCCCATGCCTATCCCTTGCTGACCAACCTGACCCACGGCCGTGTCACCCCAGGCGACCTGCTGGATTTTGCCTATCGCCATGAATTGCAGGGCCTGAGCCTGCACTTGCTTGACGGTGAGGAAAACAGCCTCAGTCAAATGACCGCCGAGCAGCTTCAGGCGTTCGCTGCCAAGGCCAATGCACTCGGGCTGGACGTGCATCTGGAAATCAGCAGCACCCTGAAAAAAGATGTCGATCAAGTGATCGCCATTGCCAGGGCGCTGGGCACCCGCAATATCCGTGTCTACTCACGCTACGAAGGGGCGCTGTCCCGGGTCATGGACGTGATCGAGTCAGACCTGCACTACCTCGCGCAACAGGCAGACGAGCACGATCTGTTCTTCGACTTCGAGCAACATGAAGAACTCAAGAGCGGCGAGATCGCACAACTGCTTAGCCGCTTGAACCACCCTCGCCTGCACGCCCTGTTCGACTTCGGCAACATGATCAATGCCTGCGAACAGCCCCTGGCGGCACTGCGCGCCCTGGCCCCGCACATACGCCAGACCCACCTCAAGGGTGTGCGCATCGTGCCTGAGCAAAACGGCTTCGGGCATTACGGCGTGCTGCAAGGCAGTGACGAAGACGATCTGCCCAGCGCACGCATGCTGTTCGAATTGCTGATGCTCGGCGAATCAACCCCACAGGTGATCGCCTTCATTCTCGAGCAGGAAAACCACTACGTCGCCCCGGCGTTCCGCCAGCTCGACGAAGCCGCCGACCCGTTCATTGCGTACCGGGAAATGAGTGAAACAGCGCTGCCGGAAGGCTTCTCGCTGGAGCGAATGCTGGCCGATGAGCACCGTTGGGCAAACAACCAGGTGGCCTACGTACGAGGCCTGCTGGCCGAGTTCCGCACCCTGGCCGAGTTGACCCTGGCCCAATGCCCTGACGCCTGAACCTGACGTGCCCATCGGCACTGCCTACCCAATCAAGCCTGGAGAACAATAATGACATCCCAAGACAAGGCCAAATGGCTCAGATTCCTGATTCTCATCCTCGGTGGTGGCACCATCTACAAGCTGGCGAATCTCAAAGACGCCTTCTACATCCCCATGCAAGAATTCATGGGGCTGTCCCACACTGAAATCGGCGTGCTGCTGAGTGCCAACGCCATCATCGCCACGGCGCTGTTCGTGGTGGGCGGCATGCTCGCCGACCGCTACGACACGCGCAAGCTGATCCCCCTGGGCCTGATCGGTACCGGCGGCCTCGGGCTCTACCTGGCGACCTTTCCGCCCTTCAGCAATCTGTTGGTGGTGTTCTGCCTGCTGGCCGTGTGTGCCGACTGCCTCTTTTGGCCTTCGCTGCTCAAAGCCATCCGCAACCTGGGCGACGATAAGGAACAGGGGCGCCTGTTCGGCCTGCTCGAAGGCGGGCGTGGCGTCATCGATACCCTGGTCGCCTTCTCTGCGCTGGGCGTCTTCGTCGCCATGGGCTCCGGTGAAAACGGTCTGAAATCGGCGATCCTCTTCTACTCGGTCATCGACATTCTTGCCGGCACCCTGACCTGGCTGTTGCTCAAGAGCGGCAAAACCCAGTCGACCGTCAAGCCGAAGAACGGGTTGTCGAACCTGCTCGAGGCCATCAAGGTGCCGGGCATCTGGCTGGTCAGCCTCAATGTGTTCATGGTCTACATCGTGTACTGCGGCCTGACTTATTTCATTCCCTACCTCAAGGAAATGTACGAACTGCCCGTGGCCCTGGTGGGCGCCTACGGCATCATCAACCAGTACTTCCTCAAGATCCTGGGCGGCCCTGCCGGTGGCTTCATCGCCGACAAACAGTTCAAGAGTTCCAGCCGCTATCTGAAGTGGGCGTTCCTGGCGTTGTTGCCGCTGATGGGCGTCATCATGCTCATCCCGAAAAGCCCGGATTACATCTACGCAGGCATGGCGGCCACCCTCTCCTTCGCGCTGATTGTGTTTTCCATGCGCGGCGTGTTCTGGGCCCCCATGGGTGAAGTCGGCATTCCCCAGCACATCACCGGCTCAGCCTTCGGGATCGGTTGCCTGATCGGCTATGCACCCGGCATGTTTGCCTACGTCATCTATGGCGCCATCCTTGACCACTTCCCGGGTCAACAAGGCTACAACTACGTGTTCTCGTTGATGAGCGTATTGGCCATTGTCGGGTTCATGGTGTCCAGCCTGCTGTATCAAGCGGTCCGCAAGAATGCCACGATCACTGGCAAGGTCAGCGCCGCGCAAGCCTGAACATAGACAGTGAATGCAGCGCGGCGGTAACCGGAGTCTCTCGGTTACCGCCGCACGGCGTAGCCATCAAAATGCGAAAACGGCTTCCCCGGTTAGCCATTCGGTTCGCGCAGCTGTTGCCGCTGCAGGTGTTCGAGTTGCCGCTCGACGTCGGCTCGTTCCACCCCGATGAGTGTATCTGGCGCAACGCCAACATGAGCCGGTGCTGGCGTGGCTGATCGAACAAATCCTGGCGGTGCGGCCGGCTTGAACTGACGCACGGCATAACGCCTTGCCTGAAATTGCACAGGGCGGGCGTCGGATCGCTATACAGTGAACTACTGTCAGTCATGGGCATGGCGCCCACAGCCAATCTCCAGATATCCATCGAATTGCAGGGTTTCCAACCGACATATCACGATGATCACGGAATCAGGCCGATGGAAAAAGATGCAAGAGCCGAATCAAAAAACCAGGCGTTTACCGCGCAGGAGACTGAGGCCCCGGGCGAACCAGCCCCTGTTTGCGAAGTGGCTGGCAATGGCATCAGGCGCACTCGCTTCGGGGGCCAGGCGCGCGAACTCAGTCGCTCGACCCAGTTTGTCATTGTCGCTGCAGTGATCCTGGGGCTGACCATGTTCTTCGTCGGTAATCTGGTGAGCGAACGGATAGAAAACGCCGCCGTGCACAGCGCAGCAGAAGCTGCCGCTCAGTACATGGATACGTTTCTGGAGCCCTATGTGCAGGAAATGAGCCGGGACAACGCCCTCTCGGCTGCCAGCGTCCAGTCCCTCGATCGCCTCGCGGAAAGTCGTTCGCTCAAACAGCACATTGTTTCGATCAAGATCTGGCGAGCAGATGGCACGGTGATCTACGGCACGAACAAAGCCATCACTGACCGCAAATTCCCACTCGATGAAATCACCGAGGCCCTCAAGGGCAATGTGGTTACCGACCTCAAAGACCTGAAGGAGGAGGATGAGAACGAGTTCGAGCGCAAACTCAACATGCCGCTCTATGAGATCTACGCGCCCCTTCGCGACTCACGCACCGGAGATATCATTGCGGTGGGCGAGTTTTATGAAAAGGCCGATAGCCTCAAGCGCGAGATCAATCGCGTCCGGCAGCAGGTGTGGGTGGACGTAGGCACCGCGACACTGGCGATGCTGACGCTGCTCTTCTTCATCGTGCGACGCAGTGACAAGATTATCCTGCGACAGCAAGTGGCACTGCGCATGCGGTTGCAGGAGCAAACCCGCCTGCATCTCAGCAATGCCGAACTCCAGCACAAGATGGCGACGGCTACCCAGGAGTTTTCCCGGATCAACGAACTCACCTTGCGGCGCATTGGTGCAGACCTGCACGATGGGCCGGCGCAGTTGTTGACCTTGATTCTGATCCGTCTCGACGACCTGGCCGAAAACTGCTCCGCTGTCGATCAGGAGTCGCTGGAAACCATTCGTGGCGCCGCCACCGACGCATTGAGCGAGGTCCGCGATTTATCACGAGGCCTGGCGCTTCCGGAAATCAACGACCTGAGCCTGGAGGAAGAGTTGCAACTGGTGGCGCAACGGCACGAGCAACGCACTGGCACCCGGGTCACATTAATCATGGGGCGGCTACCGGAGGCCGCGCCACTGCCGCTCAAACTCTGCTTGTACCGTTTTGTGCAAGAAACCCTCAACAACGCTTTCCGTCATGCCAACGGCGAAGGCCAGGTCATCCGTGCGCAATACGTTGATGAGGTATTGAACATCAGCGTCAGGGACGGTGGTCCGGGCATGGCGCAGGACGCCATGCTGCTCGAGACATCCGGCAGAACCCGATTGGGGCTCGCCGGTTTGCGTTATCGCGTTGAATCCCTGGGCGGGTTGTTCAGCATCGACTCCAGCGCCTCGGGTACGTCGGTCAATGCACAGTTCAAGCTCTAGTCAGAGCTGCTGTGGGCATCCATTGGGGTTTTCCCTTCACCGTTGTGAAGGCGCCCGACAGCTTCACGCTCCCAATAACGCCGTAGAGCCGTGACCGCTTCGACACGATTTCGGGCGTGCAGCTTGTGCATCACGCAGCCCATGTGGTGCTTGACGGTTTTTTCGCTGATCGACAGCCTTGTCGCGACTTCCCTGTTGGTCAGACCCTTTGAAACTTCTCGAATGACCTCCTCCTCGCGGTGGGTCAAATCAAAGTTGGGCGTTTGCGCCTCGTGCTTCTTGCTGTTACTCAGCAGTTTGTTGGCAAACTCGGGGGTGATATAGGTCTCACCCTTGGCAACCGACCTGATCGCCAGGATCAGGTCCGGTCCGCTGACACCCTTCAACACATACCCGCGCGCGCCAGCATCCAGTGCCAGAAAGGCGTCATCTTCAGACTCCGAAACCGTCAGCATCAGCACCTTCACATCCGGCAGTTCAGTGGAAATGAAGCGCACCGCGGCGAACACATCCCCCGGCATATTGACGTCCATCAGCATCACGTCCGGGCGCACCCTCTGGGCGATATCCCTGGCATCCTGCGCATTGGCACCCTGCTCCACGACCTGAAGATCCGCCCGTTTTCTCAACGTATTGGCAACGCCCTCACGTAACATCGGATGATCGTCGACTATGCCGATGCGAATGGATGGACTCATGACGCGGCTCCCGAACGGATAAGCACTCGAACATTCATTGATTAATAGCAGGGAACCCGGGGGCACGCCGGTCACCAGTCGTATGTTTTCATCCGACCAACAATCGCTCCCCTGGACGTTGCACCAGGCAAAACCAGGAACAACGTCAAAAGCGACGGATTTCCAGCGTCGCGCGTAACCCTCCAGGGGGGCGGTTCTCCAGTTTGACCTGCCCACCAAAGCGATCGGCAATGGCCTTGACGATGGTCAGCCCCAACCCTGCACCCTGATCATTTCCGCGGCTGTAGAAACGCTCGAAAAGCCGATCGCGATCCTGCTCGTTGATGCCCGGGCCCTCATCCTCGACAGACAGTTCGTAGCGGGTTTCCTTCTCGACCAGCCTTACAGTGATCACGCCATGCCGAGGGGAGAAATTCGCCGCATTGGTCACCAGGTTGTTCAAGGCAATATCGATCGCGGCCGGGTCGACTCTGGCAAGGATGATGTCGTCGCTGACTTCAAAAACCAGTTCCAGCCCCTTGCTCAGCAACCAGGGCGTCAACTGGACCAGGCTGTCGCGAACGGTGCTGGCCAGATCAATAGATGCAGGCGGTTCAGTCCCTGCTCCAGGCTCAATACGAGCCATCGTCAGCAATTGATTGACCAGTCGACTGGTACGGTCCACACCGGCAATCAGGAATTCCAGCGATGCGCGACGATCCTCTTCACTCCCCGCTTCCATCAGGTTTTGCGCGTGGATCCTGAGCACGGCCAGGGGTGTACGCATTTCGTGGGCGGCATCGGCGATAAAGCGTCGCTCGCGCCCCATGACTTCCTGAATTTGCGCGAGCATGCGATTGAGGGCCGCCTGCATGGGCTCAAGCTCAGTGGGTAGCGGCGTCAATTGCAGGGGTTCGAGCGAGCCGGGCTTGCGGGCCCGCAGCGTTGCAGCCATGTTGACCAGCGGCTTCAATCCCCAGCCGATGGCCAGCCAGATCATGGCGGCCAGCAACAGACTCCCCAGGATATTGGGCCACAGCGTGTGGCGTACGATCCGGTCCACCAGGTCCATTCGCACGTCGTCCCGTTCACCCACCCAGATGCGCAGGTTGTTCTGCTTGTCTTCAAGCAGGAAGGCGCGCCAAAGCCGATTGTTCAGATCGACTACATCGCTGAAGCCTGGTGTGACCGGCGGTGTGCTGAAGGACGGAGAGCTGGCCGTATGTACCAGCACTTCGTTCCTGGCGTTCCATACCTGAAACGCAATCTTCGTTTCATACGGATGCCCTTCGGCCCTGGGCGTCGCCTCGTTCAGGGCCTGGTTGAAAGCCTTGTACAGGTCCGCATGGTCCTTGCTCACCATGGGCATGCGCATGACCCCTTGCAGCAGGCGAGCGTTCTGGGCCAGATGGGCATCATAGACTTCGGCGATTTCGTGATTGCTGTCGTGCAGATTGAACACACTGATCACGCCCAGGCCGGCGAGCATCAGACCGATGATCAGGACCAGGGTGCGACGCCGGATCGAACTCATCGACGCTCCTCCACCAGGTACCCGATACCACGGACGGTGCGGATCAGATCGGTGGAGAACTTCTTGCGCAGGTGATGGATGTGCACTTCCAGGGTGTTGCTTTCGGCCTCTTCGTTCCAACCGTACAACAACTGCATCAGATGGTCGCGAGTCATTACCCGGCCCGGTGGCGAGAGCAACTCGTGGAGCAACTGGTACTCCTTGGGTGTCAGGGCCACCGGCTCGCCTTTGTAGCTCACTTGCTGGGTGCCGGGGTTCAGGCTGATACCGGCGTGCTCGATCAGCGATTGTCCACGCCCGGCGCTGCGCCGAAGCAACGCACGTATGCGCGCCTTCAGTTCTGCCAGGTCGAAAGGCTTGATCAGGTAGTCATCGGCGCCAGCATCCAGGCCCGCGATGCGGTCTTCGGTGGCATCGCGCGCGGTCAGGATCAACACCGGCAGGTTGGAACCGCTGTCGCGCAAGCGCCTGAGCACTTCGAGACCGTCCATGCGAGGCAGGCCAAGGTCGAGCACCGCCAGATCGAAGATTTCACTGAGCAACGAGTGCAAGGCGCTGTTGCCGTCCTGCAACCAGTCGACGGTATAACCTTCACGGCCGAGGGCCTGATGAATGCCCTCGCCGAGTGCCACGTCATCCTCTATGAGTAATAAACGCACAGGGTCTCCTGTCAGCCAAGTTTCTTGTTCACGTCCACCAACAGCGTTTCGATCTCCTTGCGGCGCCCGGCATCAGCGCTCTCGCGGCCAGGTCGAGGCGCAGCCAGCAAGGCTTTTTGCAGCGCAGCCCTGGCTTCGACATAACGCTTCTGACGGTAGAGGTGATCGCCCCAGAAGTACAGGCTGTCGATGCCGTTGGGGTTCATTTGCAATGCCAGCTTGAGCAACTGCTCGGCCTTGTCAGCGTCGCCGAAACCGATGGGCCAACCGGGTACGCGGTCATAGAGCGCCCCCAGGCTGGTATAGGCTGAGCCTTGCAGGGCCTTGGGGTCCAGGGCCAGGGCTTTTTCCAGGTCGGCCTTGGCATCCTTGACCTTGCCCAGCGCACCCAGTCCCCCCTGGGCGCCCGCCCAGCTACTGGTGACAATGCCGGACCAGATCCAGGCCTCGGCCACCGTTTGGCGTTCCTGCTTGAAGCTCGAAGCCTGGGCGGCCAGTTTTTCGAAAGCCGCGGTTCGTTGCCCCTCGGGTAACTCGTACTGAATGTGCGCCCAGCTTTGCTGGATACTGTTGAGACGCTGCTGGTCGGCAGCATCCAGCGCCCAGACACTCTGGCTCAAGGCGCCAAGCAGCAGGCAAGCGATGATCTTTTTCATGGTTCGGGATTCTCCTGGTCGGGTTTCTGGCTCAGGCGGCGGATCAGCGGCAATTGTTTGCGCAAACCACGGTCCACCAGATGGGGCAGGAGGCTGTTCAGGCGTACAAAAAAACGCTCGGGCCAGCCCAGGTACAAGTCGCGACGTTCACCGGCAATGGCATGAATCACCGCGGCCGCCACGGTTTGCGGATCGTCGACATTGGCTTTGAGCGCATCGTTCAGCGCCTGGGCCTGCGGGCTGTTCATGCTGGTACGGGTCGCTCGCGGGGCGACGTAAAGCACACTGACCCGGGTGTCTGCCAACTCTCGACGCAAGGCTTCGGAGAACCCGCGCAGGGCAAACTTGGTGGCGCAGTAGCTGGCGTAGCCGGGGTAGCCAATGGAGCCATAGGTCGAACCGACGTTCACCACCATGGCACTGTCGGCTTGCTTGAGCAGTGGCAACATCAGTTTTGTCAGGCACATCGGCGCGCCAATGTTCACCGCGAGCATCGAATTGATTTCACTGTCGTCCAGTTGTTCGAGCATGGCGAAATGGTTGACCCCGGCGGCATTGATCAGCAGGTTGATGCCGCCGATGCCCTGCGCCCGCGCCAATACCTCTCGGCGGTCGGTGAGCAGCGTCAGGTCCGCGCGGACCCAACTCAGGTTACTGGGATAAAGCTCAAGCAGCGGCACCAAGGGTTCCCGATGCCGAGCAACCGCCAGCACCCGGGCACCACTGGCGCACAGTGCGGTGGCGATGGCCAGGCCGATGCCGCCGCTGGCACCGGTCAACACGACGCGAGCTTCAGACAGGCGCATGCAGGCTCTCCCCGTTACGCGGCAAGCCACGAAACATATCGGTGTAGAGCCGGTACACCACTTTGGAGGCGTGAATGACGGCGGCCTGGTCGCCCGGGTCTTCAAGGCTGTTCATCAGTCGACGGTAGGTCTGCATATGTTCGATATCCAGCGAGCCGTGGGAACTGAGGTAGCTGAAAGCGCTTTCCGGCAAGTCCAGGCGTTGGCGAATACTGCCGGCGGCGTGGGTGGCCAAGGCGATGCTCGTGCCTTCGAGCACGTTGACCATGCCGAACAATCCCACCGGATTGTCCCTGGCGATCAGGTCGTAGAGGAAACTGACCATCAACTCGATCGGCAATGACGGGCGCCCGTCGCGTACAGCGTCCCTGTCGCCGCCACAGGCTTGAATGTCATCGAGTACCCATTGTTCATGGCCGTATTCGTCCTCGATGTATTCACATACCGCTTTGCGCAACCATTCCAGGCGCAATGGCAGGCGCGCACCGCAGGCCATCATCAATGGCACGGTATGGCGCACGTGGTAATAGGCCTGTGCCAGAAACGCCCGGTAACTTTCCAGACTGACGTCGCCCTGCAGCGCATCACGGATGATCGGCAGGTTGAACAGTTCATTGCGTTCTTGCTCGGTGGCTTGTTGCAGCCTGTCAAAAAAACTCATGGTGCGGATTCCTCGGAAAATGCAGATTCGGCCAAATGCCCCCGGTAGCGTTCGATGATGGCGTCACGGCGGGGCCGGCCATTGGCGGTGAGCAAGCCGTTGGTGGCAGTGAAGGGTTGGTCTAGCCGGCTCCAGTGATGGATGTGGGCGTACTCGGGCAAAGCCTCGTTGGCCTGGGCTACGGCGGCGGCCAGTTGTTCGTCGGTGCAGTCCGGGCGATGGGGCCAGAGCAGCGCATGGTTGTGAGGCATGGCCTCGCCATAGACGAAGGCTTGGGCGATGGGCCCACGCTGGGTCAATTCGGCTTCCACCCACTCGGGGTTGACGTTGCGACCGAAACTGGTGACGAACTGATGTTTCTTGCGTCCCTTGAGATAGAGAAAACCTTCGGCGTCGAACTCGCCGAGATCGCCGCTGGGCCACCACTGGGCGGTATGCGGCGGCTCTCCCAGATAGCCCAGCAAGGTTGAACCCTTGATCAGCACTTCACCGTCGTGCGCCAGGCGAATCTGCACATGGGGCAATGGCCGTCCAACACTGCCGGGGCGCTGTGCCTGCGGGCGATTGAGGCACACTACCGACGCGCACTCGGACAGCCCGTAACCTTCATAGACGGGTATGCGCACGCGTTGGGCGCGATGCAGGAGATCTTCGCTGACCCGGGCACCGCCCACGGCGGTAAAACGCAGATGCTGTGGGTCGAAAGCCTGCTGCTCGGCCGCACTGACCAGCATCAGCAACAACTGCGGCACCAGAATCAGGCTCTGGGGCGAACGGCTGGCCAGGCACCCCAACAGCTGGGTCACATCCGCACCGCTGGCGCCTTGAATCCCCAGTGCTTTCTGGCTGGGCAGGCTCAGGGTAGCGCCGGCATACAGTGCGGCGTAACAACCGATGTTTTCCAGCAAAATGGCCAGCGGCAGCAACGCCAGGTGGTGTTGCGGGTCGGTGGGCTGGCTGGCCAGGTGCAGCTCGCGAGCGACCCGCAGAATGCTGTCGGCACTCAAGCACACGCCCTTGGGCGTGCCTGTGGTACCCGAGGTGAAGGTCAACTTGGCGGTGCCTTCAGGCATTCGGTTCGGGCCATTGAAGGTACGGAGCCAGAACTCGCCGTCCTTCTGATACCCAGCCGCTTGCAGCTCGTCGTGCAATTGCGGTTCGGCAATGACATGTTCGGCCTGGCTCTGCTCCAGGCAATGCTTGCGTTGCGCCGGACTGAAAAAAGGCGGCAAGGCCACGCAGGTCAATCCCTCGAACAACGCGGCCAGGTCCCACAGCATGGCTTCGACGCCATTGTCCAGCGCCAGGGCGACCACCCTGACCTGCTCATCGCGCAGGCGCTGCTGGCGATAAATGACCTCGGCATACAGCGTGGCGTAGTCCAGCTTCAGATGATCGCCCCACAAGGCAATGGCATTGGTTTTTTGCTCGGCATGATGACGCAGGGCCTGTTTGAAATGCTCCATTTCAGGCGACATGGCAGTCCCCTTCAATGGAGGTCGGCAAGCCCAGGCGACTGAACAGGCCAGTGTTGCGCAAATGAATGAAACCGGAGCGGATATTGCCGAAATGAACCCAGGGTTTGCTTTCGTAGTAACTGCCCCAGGCATGGCGGTCCTCGCCCAGGCGCGCCGGGTCGGCAGCACACAGGGTCACGGGCTTCAAGCCAAGGCGATGAAAGCTGTTGACCAGCCCCAGGTTTCCGGTGAAAGCGACCCATTCCAACCCCCCCATGGCGAGCAGGTAGGTCATCGCGATGATGCTCATCCGTGCGCTGCCGGTGTCGCTGGCAGCCAGGTTGCCTACCTCGACGATGTCCGAGCGGCTTACGGTGTGGTCGGCCGCGGCACTGATCAGCGGATCGATCGGCTCGTCCAGATAACCTTCCAGGAACAGCGGCCCGGTGCTCGCCAGACGTACCCCGACCACCGCACAAAGCGCGCCGGACGCATCGCTCATGCCAAACAGCTCCGGCATGAAATGGCGGATATCGGCACCGTGGGCCTTACGAAAACGTTGCTGGATAAAGGCTTCGAAGGCGCCCCGTTGGGGGGCGTCCGGCAAGGCCCTGACCAGATACATCTGCTGTGCTTCGGTCAGGCCAAAGTGCAGCGGCAACTGAAGGTTCCAGTTGAAATCGGACATTGAAAAACATCTCCCCGGATCTATTGGGGAGAAGTATCAAAGGTATTTCTTAACGAAGTCTGAAGGTGACGAAACGATTGTCGCCTTGAGCGACAGTCCGTCATGACATGTCATGACGGACTTTGACCAACAAATACGAAGGGGGAAGGACGAATGGTCGATAGGCGTGAAGCGCGGGAAATTGCCTGGGGTTTGTAGCCACTACGGACTTTTCAGGCCGGCGCGTTCGTCGCGGTCAAGTTGACTTCACCTTTACAACGTATAGGAAACACCGACCTGCACCGTTCTCGGTGCCCCTGGATAGGCGTAGACGTTGCCGAATGCGCCCTCCTCATAATCTTCGTTCGTCAGGTTCTTCACATCCAGGTTGAGCCTGACCCTGTCGTTCACTTTGTAATAGCTCAGCAGGTCGACCACGGTGTAGCTGCCCATCGAAAACGCCGTGTTGGCCGTCTGCCCTGCACGCTCATCGACGTACTTGAGCCCGGTGCCAAGCCCCAGCCCCTTGAGTGCGCCATCCTGGAACTCGTAGACATTGAGCAGGCTGAAGCTGTTCTGCGGAATGTTCATCAGCCGGGTGCCGGACTTGATGACGTTGTCCTTGGTCACTTCGGCATCGACATAGGCGTAGCCGCCAATCACCCGCCATTGCGGGGTCAGGTTGCCGGCGATGTTCAGGTCGAAACCACGGCTGCGCACCTCGCCTGCCGCCACACTGAACGTCGAGTCCACCGGATCGGTGGTGAGAACGTTGCGCTTTTCGATCTGGTAGATCGCCGCGTCGACACTCAATTGACTATCCAGCGCTTCCCACTTGATACCCAGTTCATAGGACTTGCCCTTTTCCGGTTCGAAACCACCGCCTTGGCGACTGGCGCCGGTATTGGGCTTGAACGAGCGAGCCGTATCGGCATAGATCGCCACGGTGTCGGTGAGGTCATAGGTCACGCCAACGCGCGGGGTCACCGCATTGTCGCTGGCCTCCCAGCTTCTGCCGCCGGGCACGAAGGTTTGGTAATCATGCTCGAAGCGCTCGAAACGGGCCCCGGCCAATACTTTCAAACGTTCGGTCAAGGCCACCTGATCCTGGACGAATGCCGCGTAGGTCTTGAGATTTTCCTTGTCGTTGGTCGGGGTTCGGGTCAGGGCTGGACGCGGTTGGCCATACACCGGGTTGAAGATATCGATCGGGTAGGCACTCACCGCGCCGCTGGAGCGCTGGATGATCGACTTGTAGTCGTAATCCTCGTACTCGACACCGGTCAGCAGGGTGTGATCGAAACCACCTGCGGTGAAATGTCCGGTGAGGTTGAGTTGGGTGTCCTTGTCCGTCCACTCCAGCTTGCGGTAGTTGAAGTTACGGCCCAGGGTGCGCCCGTCCGCGGCCACACCGTTGGCTTCGACCGCATTCCCCTCGAGGGTGCCGTCGAGCCATTGGAATCCGCCGCCCAACGTCCAGTTATCGCTCAACAAATGCTCAAACCGCAGCTGCGCCATGTTGTTGTCGTTGTGCAATTTGCCGACGTCTTTTTCGCCGAAAAAAGTATCGCGGGACGCGGTGCCAATCTGATTCGGATAGCGCGTCACGCCGCGATCGAGCGGGTGATTGTTGCGCATGAAGTCGCCTTCGAAAATTACCTTGGTGTCGTCGGTGGCCTGCCAGGACAGCACCGGGGTCACGCCGTAGCGTTCGGTTTCGACATGATCGCGAAAGGTATCACCGCCCTCGCCCACCACGTTCAGGCGATAGGCCAGGCGGCCCTCTTCGTCCAACGGACCGGAGGCGTCCAGCGTGCCACGCTTCATGCCCTGGTCATCGAGTTGGCTGCCCAGGGTCACAGTGGGCACGGCCAGGGGCTGTTTGGAGATGACGTTGAAGGTACCGCCCGGATCGCCTCGGCCATAGAGCATGGTCGCCGGCCCTCGCAGTACTTCCAGTCGCTCGATGGTGTTGGCATCGGGCATGTTCGGATAACCACGGTTGATCGGGAACCCGTTGCGATAGAACTCCCCGGTGGTAAAGCCGCGCACGGTAAAGGTGGTCAGGCCCTGGCCGCCGAAATTGTTGGCCCGCCCCACCCCGCCAGCGTAATCGAGGGCGTCCTGCAAGCGGGTGGCACTGATGTCCTCGACGACATCCCTGGTGACCACGGTGATGGACTGTGGCGTTTCGTGGATCGACGTATCGGTGCGCGTGGCGCTGGCCGAGCGCGTCGCGCGATAGCCGTCAACCGGCCCCAGGGCGGTTTCAAAGTCTGCGGTGCCAATGATGTCTGTCGCTTGCAACTCCAGACTGGATTTATCGGTAGTGGCTTGCTCCGCCCAGGAGGAAGCGGAAAACGCCTGAAGCACGCAGATAGACATCAAAGTACGACGCATCTAGGAAACCTTGTGAAAATAGCCAAACAGGACGGCATACATGCCAACAAATCGCGGCGCATGGTATACCATGCCGTTATGTTTTGATACGTATTCTCATTTGTATTTTCTGAAGGCGACCTGGTTCATTTCAAATCGCCGATGGTTCAAGCCTCCCCTGTCGAAGCCGCCTGCGTAATCAAAAAGGGCCCCGAAGGGCCCCACTAGGTCGACCAGGACAATTGGGTGTCGAATTGGGCCAGAATCTGTTCGGCTACCTTGTTTTTCCAGTGCCGGATGGACTTGGATAATGCTCGCGCCGCGATCCCTCGGACTCACGCCGACCGAAATGAAAGCCCTGATTCATCTTGCGTGAAAATCCGTCATGACATGTCATGACCTCCTGAAAAAACGGACTTTACCCAACAAATACGGGGGTTAAAGGACGAATGGTCAAGAGGCGTCAAGCGCGGGGAATTCCCGGGAGTTTGCAGCCACTACAGGCTTTTCAGGCGGGCGCGTTCGTCGCGGTGAAGTGAACTTCAGTTTCAAGACATGTCACATTAGGTCCCCGTCAAGCGAACTTCAGCAGAGGTACAGCCTAATGAGCATGGCCACAGTAGTAAGTGCCGTGATTTCCAGTCTCGCACCAAGCGTCTTCGACCAGAACGGCCTGCAAGAACCCGGCGCGCATGTCTCGGCCGTCGATTACCACTACGGAATGGACATCGATGTGAAACAAGTACTGCAGCGTACCGATACATCCGACAAGACCGGCGTGGTACCGGTGACTGTTGTCTATCTGGACAGTAAGGGCGAGGTTCACAAGATCCGTTTCCTCGAGTGGGGCGCAAGTCCGGCCAACCCCGACAGTATTGCCTGATCCACTCGCCAATAGAGTTCCGGGCCTCGACTGCCCACCCCCAGAAGCGGAAGTTAAACCTCATACTGCGCCCAGTGCGAATGATGTTTTTTGTTACCTGAAAATGGACATTATCGAATGACTAAAAGTTCATTCGAGAAACTCACCGTTATCTTGGCGGCGTAATGTCGCAAGATTAATTAATAATAATTGCTGAATCCTGATTGCAACCAGCAACGGCAAACTCCAACTAAGCCGTGCCGAAAGCATTACTGATTCACTGAAGCCAAGAGGTCACCATGGAACTTAGTATGTTCTCTTCGTCCACCGTGGAATATGTGCGTTTGGGCGTTGTATATTTTCATCTTATCGCCTGCTGCGTGGCAATCGGGCTGGTCTTGACCAGTGACATTGCAATGGTCAAGCAACTCCTGAAGGGCGATGCCTCAAGTCACCACGATGACGCGCACATGGAAAGCCTTCAAAAAACCGTATCGCTTGCACTTGTAGCGCTTTGGATTACGGGCATTGGCATTGTAGGGATCGACTATGCCGGCAAGGGGATGGAGTATTTCCTCAATCCCAAACTGCAAGCCAAGATCGGCATCGTTGTGCTGTTGACCTTTAACGGTTTCCTGTTGCATAGCGCTGTATTGCCGGCGCTGAAGAAAGCCGGTTCGCTACTGAATCTCTCCTTCAACCTGCGCATGCTGGCGTTGTTCTCCGGCGCCCTCTCTGGCGTGTCGTGGTTCTATGCCGCCATGTTGGGTGTCGGTCGTCCGCTGGCCTGGAAGTATTCGCTGGTGGAGTTGCTGGCAGCCTATCCGGTGCTCATCGTCGGTGGATTCGGGGCGATGGTACTGCTCACTGCCTGGGCAAAAAGCAGAGACGCGCAAGAGCGCAAGGAGCAAGGCACCTGGTCACCAGGAAACGCCGCCCTGGCTGGATGGTGAAGCCAGATTGAACCAGGAAGTTCTAGTTTTGCGAATAAATCCTGCTGTTATCTATTAACTAAATCTCACTTGAGGATACCCAAATGAAATCCATGAAAGCCCTCTTCGTAGTTGCCACTCTGACCGCCTCTTCTCTGGCGATGGCCACAGGTGGTGGTGATAAGACCTTCGCACGCATGGAGTCGGCCCGCAAAGTCTCGATGGACACCTACCAGGTAGCACAGAAACAGAAAACTGAAGGCGCTGTAGCTGAAAGCAAAGCCAAGGCAACCGATCGCGCCAAAAGCTGATCTGTGTAGCGCGCCCCCCGGTTAACTGAAATGTGCGGCCTCAAGTCTCAAATGCCAGTCTCGCAAATCCGTCCCTCACCCGCGCCCCTGCTCGAACCAGGAGAGACGGTGGTCTTGTTCGACGGTGTCTGCAAACTGTGCAATGGCTGGGTGAGGTTCTTGATTCGCCATGACCGCCAGCGGCGCCTGCGGTTGGCGGCGGTTCAGTCACCCGAGGGGCAGGCTCTGCTCGCATGGGCAGGTTTGCCCATGGATCAATTCCACACCATGGCGGTGATCCGCGACCGACGCTACTGGGAGCGTTCGCAAGCTTTTTTCGAAGTCATCGCCCAACTTCCCCCACGCTGGCGCCCCGTGTCTCTGCTGCGCATCTTCCCTCGTAAACTTCGAGATTGGACATACGACCGCATTGCGCTTAATCGTTATCGGCTCTTCGGAAAATACGACGCCTGTCTGTTACCGGATCCTGATCATGAACAGCGTTTTTTGAAGTCTTTGCCTGAATCATCGCGCAATTAATAACGATCATCCCTTCTAAGCAAATACATATCATTCCGATACAATTCATTGACGCTACTCAGGACAAGCGTCTCGATTTAAATGCCAGAGACCCGCCTGGAGGTCGACGCAGCACCGCTAAAAGTGCGCCGTATCTGGCCCGACAACCGACAGGCTGGTCGACAGGGGTACGCTCTGCGTGACGTTGGCCATCCGGGTGATTTCCACCTGCACTTGATCCTTGCCGAGCAGGTAGTCGGCCAGCTTCTGGGAGAACGGCCAGTAGTTCAGATCGGCTGTGAGGGTCAGCGGCCCGACGGCGTCGGCCGGCACCAGGAAGGAGAACTCCCCGATATCGTAGCCCTTGGGCAGAATGCGGTTGTCCGAGAGAATCTGCGTGGCATTCCAGACCTCGACGTCCAGCGGATTGCCGTCCTTGTCGCCAATGTGCACCTTGAAATTTCGCGTGTTGACCTCGGTCTTGCCGTCCTTGATCGAACCCAGGCGATAGATCTCGCGACCACTGGCATCGCGCACCCGAAAATCGATCCACATCTCCCGCCCCTCGGGAAAGCCGGTCGGCAGCTTGTGCCCGGCGCCGACGTTGGTCACTTTGACCGCTACCGAGGTGTATTGCCCGGGCGTCATGGCTGCCGGCACTTGCTCGAACTTTATGTCCCCGGCGCGCCCGAGCATGTCGCGTGCGCGTTGCGCGCCCTCCTCCTGACCGAGATGCTTGAGCATCATCGCGTTGGCCCCGCTGAACCAATGCGAAGCGACCTCCTCGCGGTCTGGCCCCATGATCGCGGCCTTGCCCGCAAAACCCGGCATGTGGCAGCTCTGGCAAGTCACATTGTTCAGGCTGTAGGTGCTCTCCTGCCATTCATCATAGGTGCGCTCCACCGCCACGCTGCTGAAGGGGTGCGTGACGTTGTGGCAGGTGCCGCAAAAGTCCGAGCGGGTGTGCAGAGCGGAATAGACGGTGTCGTGATAGGGCGAAACGGCATCCCTGCGCGGGCCGAACTTGGTCGGTTTGCCGTGGGCCCGCGGGCTCAGGACATAGGCGCCGTTATCGAGGCCCGTGCGGGCACTGATGTTGTGGCAGGTCTCGCAATCGACCCCGGGCATCGGATGGTTCTTCGCACTGTCTTCAATCGAGGAGCGGTTGACTTGCGAAGTGATCTGCCCGGTCGTGAGACCGATCGGGGTATGGCAGCCGGTGCAGAAGTTATCGACCTTGCCCTCGGTGGCCGCACTCGCACGCTTGAGCAAGGCCCGATAGATGGGTTCATCCCAGGCCTGGGACATCATCGACGAGCGCCACTGCCTGTAGATCTCCGTATGACAGGCGCCACAGACCTGGGCATTGTCGAAGTCCTTCACATTCAAGACCAGGTTGCCGGTGGTATTGGCCCGATGGGGAAAGAACGGCATACCGCCAATCACATGCATGAGCCTGGAGCGTGCCGGCTCCACCCACTTATCGTTACTTTGATTGTCATTGCCCTGAGGCTCGTCGGCCGCCACCAGCGTGGCCGTCAACAGGCAAACCAGCAAGCACAACAGACGTCGCAGCGGCACTACCTTGGAGTGGATCATAACGACTTCCCCTGGACAGTTGCAGAGGATGACCGCAGCACTTCCATTGAGTCGCCAGGGGTGTCTCGTGATGCAACCCGACGGTTACATCGATCGTTCAATGGGGGTACTTGCAGCTCCACGGCGTCCCGACACCTTTCATGAACGGGATAGCCTCGCTCAGCAATTACCCTGCCATTGATGTAACAAAATTTGTCGGCATACCTGAACGCCCCGCAAACATTGCTCGGAGTTTGAAATTCCCGAGCGGATGGAGACGCGAGTCTTGCCGGGGAATCGTGCCCATTAGCGGGGGGAAATCACGCCGAAATCGGGGGGATTCAGATCAAGACTCAGTCCCGCGGTACAACCACCGCAGAACATCCGATAGCTGCATTGCCCTCCGGAACTGGATCTCAAACTCTTCCTCCCACAGCGCAACCAGGGAGATATATTGCGTGTAGGTCAGGCCGACGGCCATGTCGGTCGGCAGTGTCAATTTCATCTGTTGGGCGGCCAGCCCCACCGCTGCCATGTAGCAGGCCGACCATGCTCCGGCAAACAGTTGCTCGGCTTTCGGGTGCCCGCACCCACAAAAAACCCCTCACAAGGAGGGGTCTGATGTTTGAAAGGTTCAGACGGTTTCAACCGTCCTTTCCTGGATTCACGTCAGTTCAACGCAGCGCAGGAATTCCGGCAAACATCCAGGTAGATTCCTGAACCTGCGTTGCAGCGTTGCGTTTACGCGCCCACTGGGTCAGCGTCACCATCATCGCAAAGCCGAGTACGATCAACACCGGATAGGCCATCAGCAACTCGGTGAGCGAATACTTCCAGGCCAGCGGTCGACCGACACCGAGCATGGCGGCATACAACCAGGACACGCCTGACAGTGCGCCAGAGAACAGGGCAAACATACGTACATTGACTTGAAGATCAAGCAACGAACCAGCCTTCAACATTGCAGGCAATACATAGCGGTGCAACAACATGCCGTTGAACGTCAGCAACAATACAATAATAACTTTGGCTTGAAGTTTTGGATTGGCAAAATAGGTCATGCCTTTTTCAAGGTAATCAATGCCTATTACCGCAGCTCCGGTAACCCACAAGAATATCAACGCATTGGCAACAGACTTCTGCAGACTGGCCATATGTTCATTATCGTGCCCCGACGACACGCGACCTTTCAACAAGTCCTTCACCATTGCCGCATCGCTGGCAAACACCAGGCCAATAGCTACGCAGCAAGCCAACAGATGAACGTACACAACGCCTAAACGCAAAAACTCCATGGATTCTTTCTGGCCGATCAGGCCGATCATTGTATTAATATCCAAGACTACATCTCCACTTATAGCAGCAGTGCGAATTGACCATGCCCCAGGCGTGCGAATTATTGATTCGCACCTGCAAGGTCAAGTTGGCAAAGATTGAAGCAACTAAATAATTTGGTATTACAAGAGAGAGCGACTCGCCCAGCGAGTCAGTGATGACGGCATACTATCACTCCAGGTCTCAGGTAAAAAAAATCCCCATGTGCATTTCATTCAATGCAGATGAGGTATACGTCCATTTTACTAGTGAGTGCAGCGGGACCCTAAGGATCCGCCTGCTGGGAAATCAGAGCCCAGCATATCCCGATCGTTCATTTTTTGAGCACAAACATCGACAAACGGTACTATTTCCAGCACTTGTGGACACCTGCCGCTTTGGCTGAAACCCGCGTCGCTATGCGGCTGAATCGTTTTTTGCTCCACGCCGAAAAAAAAACCGCTTTTGCGCTGAACTTTCGTCGCCAGACCCGACCAGTGGCACAATTTCCTACCGGTTGCCAGCACGCTCGAGTCGCCTGCAGTCATCAGCAAACCACTTCCAATCGAGCGCAAATTCAGTACTGGCAATACAGTATCCAGGATCGGAACTGCTACGTTTGAAAAGCAAAGCCGTCGGACGACTCCGGTGACGATGCGATCTTTCTCTCGCGCAAGGAGCGTCTGTTCGCTGGTGAGCACCTACGTGAACGCCTGCCGCATTCGGTTCACGCCGAATGGAAACGACTCTTTCGCACCCACACTGAAGCGAGGTGCTTGAGAAGCTGTGCCCCAGGCTTGCTCAAGCCAGCAACTCGGTGATCCACCGGGCCTGCCGCGCGATGTCCTGCACCGCCTCCTCGGGCACGGCCTGCTGCGCTCGGGCAAAGTGGCTCAGGGTCTTTTGTTTCTGGCGCAACTTGCGTTGCCACTTGACCAGGAACGCCGGACTGCGGGCCTGCATTTGCAACGGACCGAAGTACAGTTCTTGGGCGGTGTAGATCACTGGTCCGGAGCGCTCGGCGACGATGATCTCGTAGTCGAAACGATTCTCCCGCAGCACCTCCTCGCAGAGGATGCGGTAGCCATTGTCCATCAGCCATTGGCGCAGTGGCTGCTCGCCGCCGTTGGGTTGCAGGATGAGGCGCTCCTGACCACTCAGGTACGCCTTGCCGCTGTCGAGGATGTCGCGGATGGTTTCGCCGCCCATGCCACAGACGCTGACCGCCGTGATCCCGTCTCCCGGCTCGATTGCCGCCAGGCCGTTGGCCAGGCGCACGGTGACCCGCGAGTCCAGGCCGTTCTCGCGCACGGTGCGGTTGGCCGCGTGGAACGGCGTCAACGCCACTTCGCCGGCCACCGCCGCCGCGATGGCGCCCCGGCGCATCAATGCCACAGGCAGGTAGCCATGATCCGAGCCGATATCGGCCAGGCGCGCACCGGCTGGCACCTGTGCCGCCACGCGTTCCAGGCGCATGGACAATGTCTGTTGGTTCAACGGCGGCCCCTTTCACCACGAACGTCCGGCGCCTTTGGCCGGATCGGGGCGTGATTCTGTCGAGCAATGCCGCGCATTTCAAATTTATGTGACCAGGGCCATGGCCGCCTTCACGCAATCACTCGTGCATACACCGCTCTGTCGACGTTGCCACCGGACAGAATCACCCCCACCCTTTTTCCCGACATGGCTTCACGCTCCGAGATCAGCGCTGCCAACGCCGACGCGCCGGCCCCTTCGGCAAGGTTATGGGTATCGGTGTAATACACACGCATGGCTTCGGCGATCTGCTCATCGCTGACCGATACGATCCGTGCCGCACCTGCCGCGTAGACGGCAAAGGCTTCGGGAATCGGCTTGCGTACGGCCAGGCCGTCGGCAAAGGTGTTGGCCGAGGCGGTTTCGCATATCTCGCCAGCGTCAAACGACAACTGTGCAGCCGCCGCCTCCGTGGAAACCACGCCAACCACCTCTGTTTGCAGACCCAACGCATCGCGGGCGGCGATCACCCCGCAAATCCCCGAGCCACAGCCAATCGGCACATAAACGGTGTCCAGGTCCGGCGCGGCGCTGAACAGCTCAAGCGCATAGGTGGCGACGCCTTTGACCAGCTCGGTGTGAAACGGCGGAACCAGGAACAGGTCATGGGTCTGCGCCAGGCGCGCAGCCTCTTCACGGGCCTCATCGAAATCGCGGCCATACTCGACCACTTCAGCGCCAAAGCCGCGCATGGCGTTGTTTTTTTCCACCGAGTTACCTTCCGGCACGACGATCAACGCCTGCAAACCCAGCGTGCGAGCCGCCAATGCCAGGCTTTGGCCATGGTTGCCGCGGGTAGCGCTGACAATGCCCTTCGCGCCCGGGTGCTCGCGCTTGAGCCAGTGCATGAACGTGATACCGCCGCGCACTTTGAACGCACCGGTAGGCGTGTGATTTTCGTGCTTGACCCACACCGTGCAACCCAACCGTTGAGCCAGCAAGGGCCAAGGGTACTGGGCCGTGGCGGGCATGACCTGGTAAACCAGGCGAGCTGCCTGTTCGATATCGTCGCGAGTCAGTCTGTGCATGAGTGGTCTCCTTGAGATTTTGTCCAGTCTGAACAATGGCGCGGTACCGCGGCTTTCAAAAAACCGACCTGACTTTTGTCCCCCCTCTTCACTACTATGGTGTCCATGAGTCATCGAAATCGCCCGCCGCCACCCCTGCTGTCCGAGCCGGTCCGTCGTATCGAGGCCGGCCCTTGGGCAATCGAATTGCTCCCCGGCTGCGCCTACGCGACCCGCTATGTCGCGACCCGGTCGGGAATCGGCTTCGCCTTCGACAGCCAGCGAGGCCTGCACGCCATCGGCAGTGACCGAATACGCCCCTTCGATGCCGTGCCCAACGGCCTGGCGTTCGTCCCCGCTGGGTGTGACGTGCTGTCCGAGTCCCCCCAGGGCGGTGAATACCTGCGGGTAATTCGCACCGACGGTATGGCATTGACGGGGGATCGCGCCTTCAACAATCGCATCGACCAGCAGGCCACCGCCCTCGCGTGGCGAATCCGTGCCGCGCTGTTGCACCCTTGCGTGGAGGATGATTGGGAAGCCTGGGCACTGGCGTTGTCCGAGCGGGCGACGGGTAGCGAAGCGATGTCGACAGCCCCCCATGGCTCGATAACCGGCAGTCGGATGCGCTTGCTCGATGAATTCATTGACGCTGGCCTCGATGGCCCGTTGAGCGTGCCGGCGATGGCGAGCCTGCTTGGATTGTCCGAGGGGTATTTCATGCGGGCCTTCAAAAACGCCACCGGCAAAAGCCCCCACAGTTACCTGATCGACCGCCGCCTCGCCAGGGCCCGCGCCCTGATGCGCGATTCGACCGCCACCCTGACGCAGATCGCCTACACCTGCGGTTTCAACTCCCAGGCGCACATGGCGACCACCTTCAAACAACGCCTTGGAGTGAGTCCGGCGCAGTTGCGTCAGTCTTTGGGGTTACGTTAGCGCCCGAAGGAAATTGCAACCATGATCGCAATCAGCGTCAGGTTTTCTTTCCCAAGTCCCAGCACAACCAGGTAAATCGGCCCGAAGAAGAACGCAATGATGTTGGCGTTGATGCTCACAGGCACGGCCTTTCAGGTGATGTTGAAAATACTGTGGAACCCAGGGAATCGAACGGTGTCGCAGCGGTCCAACACGCGGCAGGACAATGGGCACAAGATGCCCAACGTATCGCCTGCCGACCGCCATTACCCAGGGGAGAACCCATTGTCAGCTGTATTTTTGCGTCAGGTTTTCCGGTTAGCGATGGTGCTCCTTTGCACTGGCACCTCATCTTCGGTTTTCGCCTGTCCGGCCGGCCAGTCCCAGGTCTGCATGGTCGCTTGTTTTTGTGCTCCGGATTCCGAAGAGGACGCTGGATCGATCTTCGACGACATGAACCAGATGGCCGCCTCTGGATTGCAGAGCTGGATTGTGCAATCGCGCGAATCCGCGGCAACGGGCGATATCCTGCCAATCCCGCTGAATATCCGGGCCCAGCTCGAACCCTGGTATGACATTCAAGTGCTCGATTCGGCGCGCTACAAAGTCGGCGATGATGTGGAACTGAACGCCGCAAACACCATGCTGCAGAATCCCGATATACGTGCGGTCACCCTTATCGACATCATCGTGTTTCGAAATGCCGAAGATGCACTGAACGATGTCGCGCTGTGGGCCCATGAGTTGAAACACGTGCAGCAGTACCAGCAATGGGGCAATCACGAGTTTGCCACTCGCTATACCCGTGATTACGAAGCCGTCGAGGCGCCTGCCTACGAGATTCAAGCCAAGGTCTCCAAAACGCTGCGAGCCAGCCAGGCTCGGGCGCAATTGCCTCGGCTTCCTTGAATTCAAAGGAGCAAGCCTGGTCAGGTAACCATGGAGAGCCGGCACCGGCCCCTCTCACGCTGATTGTCTGCGCCAGGTGCCGGGGGATGTGCCGAACTGGCGCTTGAATGCGCGACTGAACGCGGCTTCGGAGTCGTAGCCAACGGCAAAGCCGATTTGCGCCACATTGCCGCGACCTTCGCGCAGCTGTTGGGCCGCCACGTGCATGCGCCACAGCGTCAGGTATTGCATCGGTGGCTGTCCGACCAATGCCGTGAAGCGTTCGGCGAATACAGAGCGCGACATGCCTACCTCAAGCGCCAGGGCTTCTGCGGTCCAGCCTTCGGTCGGGCGAGCATGCAGTAACGCCAGTGCCCGCCCGATATGCGGATCGCGCAAACCCGCCAGCCACCCGCGCCGCTCAGCGGGAAGGCTGGCGACATACTGGCCGACGGCTTCGACGAACAGCAGTTCCGATAGCTTGGCGATGACCGTTGCCGAGCCGACGCGGCCCGCCGCGATTTCACTGACAGCGAAACGGAATGAGCTTTCGATCCAGGTGCCCGAAGCCGTCGCCCGCAGGTCCAGCTTCAATAAGGAAGGCAGCGATGAAAGCAGTGGACTGAAGGGAGTTTCCGAACCGAGGAACCCGCACAACAACTGCGTGGCCTCGCCGCCCCCGCCGTACCTGATACGTGAAATGCCGCCGACTTCTGGCGGCTGGATGACTTCCCGGGCCGGCATGGGCGCAATGCTCAGGTCGCTGCCAAAGGAATGGGCATCGTTGCGGGGAAGCAAAACAAGTTCGCCTGCCCCTACCTCGATGGCGGCGCCACCGTCGATTTGAATTTGCATGTGCCCCGCGGCGACAAAGTGCGACGCAATGATGTGTCGAGGGGCCGCCAGGAACGGCTTGCAATCATCCGTCGAGATTCTGCCGTTGATGCACCAGGGCGCAGTGAGCTCCGCCTCGAGGAAGACCCCTCCCGACAGCCGAATCACACGCAACACATCAGAAAGCGCATCCAACACTTGATCGCCATCCTTTCCGGAGTCCGGAGCAGGTATTCAGGCGCAACGGTCATTCACCGCCTGGACTGCGACGCCTAGATTAGCACCAACGCGGACTCAGCGATCGAGATTGTCCCCAGAGGTTCACTGGCTCCGACGTCAACCGAAATTGCCCCATACCAACTCAACCAGGGCAGCAGGAGATCCATATGAACAGCGTCGTTACCCTACCCGGCTCAGCGTCAGGCAACACCGCCCGTTATGCGCAAATGGTCAGGTCTTCGAAAAAAACCGAATGGCAGATCGATCGCGATCTGCTCCAGGACCGCAGTTTCGACTTCTCGCGCAAATTCCTGCCCGACGGACTGTCACAGGTCGACCGCCTGACTTTTCTCGATGCGGCCGAGGCACGCCTGCTCAGTCAGATCCAGGGCCGGACCTACGCGTATATCTTTGGCCTGGTCGAGCGTTTCATCAGTGCCAAGATGCTCGATCAGGGTCGGGCCCATGTGTTTGACGATCAACTGGCGCTTGAAGCACTGGTGCGTTTTTCCAACGACGAGATCAAGCACCAGGAGTTGTTCCGGCGCATGGAGACGATGATGAGTTCGAAATTGCCCGCGGGATATCGTCAGGTTGCCGATCCAAACGAGGTCGCGCGCGCGGTACTCGCGGCCAGCACTTGGTCGGTACTGGCGCTGACCTGTCATATCGAACTGTTCGTACAGGCGCACTACGTGCAAAGCATCGCCCCGCGCGAGGAGCTGTGCCCGTTGTTCAAGGATGTCTTCAAATTCCACTGGAAGGATGAAAGCCGCCACGTGGTACTCGATGAACTGGAGTGGCGGGACGAGCACGTGAAACTCTCGCCAGCCGAGCGCGACCAGGCAGTGAATGACCTGATTGCGCTGGTGGCGGCCGTGGACACAATCCTGCAGGCACAAGCGGCAGCCGATGCCGACTACTTCATTGGTAATGCTTCACGATCGTTCAATATCGATGAGACAGCGCAAATCAAAGCCAGCGTGCTGAGCGCCTACCGCTGGCAATACATTATCTCGGGTGTACGGCATCCACACTTCGGCCGACTGCTGACGCAGATGACAACGCCGGCACAGATGTCCCGGATTCAGGCTGCACTGGCACCCATCATGAGCAAATGACCGACAGCACGCGATCGACTGCTCGTCGGTCGCGCTGGGGATAACGGGCTGATATTGATTTGTTGAGGATGGAGTATGTGCCCGTTAGTCTTCAAAACGCCCCGTGGAATCTCGATCGCGCTCGTAATGCCGGGTGAGCGCAAACGCCGGCAACCAGGCCTCACGGCGCACAGTCCAGCTCTCGTAGGTGGGCGTCAACTGGTCAGGAGCATCCAGGGATCCCAGGTTCACTTCGATTTCGTCTGCACTGCGCGAGAACACGGACGAACCGCAGTGGGGACAGAAATACCGCCCGGCGTAGTCACGGGTTTCGCCCTCGACTGTCACGGCATCCTGATGAAATATCGCGGACGCGTGGAACAGCGCCCCATGGTGCTTGCGACAGTCGAGACAGTGACAAACGCCAACCCGGAACGGGCGCCCCGATGCGACAAGACGCACCTTGCCGCACAAACAACCGCCGGCGAATCGGTCCATGGGGTGTCTCCTCCAGGCCCTCGGAAACGGCCTGTCAGCGTGGAAACAGGAGCGTCACAGCGGCGCGAAAGCCCCAGCCTTGCGGGCCGTCTTCCGGGCTGTCGAGCCAATAGCGCGGGCCGGCCTGCACCGTCAATGGTTGACCGCCGATCCTCAGCAGTTGGGTGACCGTGAGGTTGACCGGTACCGACCATTCGCGCGATTGCCAATTGTAGGTCGACTCGGTGTTCACCCCGTAGGTCGTGTACGTATGGGTGGTGTACGAGAGAAAGGGTTGCAGGAAGGTCTGGTTGACCTTTTCCTTGTCGTCCGGCGGGCTGTCGTCCAGGCCCCAGATATGGTTGGCCAGAATGCCTCGGGTCCAGCCATTGGACTGTTTCAACGCCACGGCCGTCGGGCCCAGGCCCCATTGCTCGCTGCCGAGCAACTCATCACTGCCAGTCGGTATCAGCAACGCCGGGCCACCACCGAGTATCCAGCCACTTTCCGTGGGCCTGGTCGGCGAAAAGAAAAAACTCTGGGTGATATCGCCGCTGCCGGATTTGTCCGCCGCGCCATCGGGGGCCAGGCCGTGCTGGTCGATGATCGGCAGGATGGTCCGGGAAATGAGGTTCCAGTCTTCGTTCAAGGCAAACGGCAGCACAGGCTGGATATTGGTGACGCTGTGCATGCCCTCCCCGGTCGGCCCCATCTTCTGGTCCCAGTTGTACTGCACCGGCAGGCTGTACATCGCCGCGACCGGGTTGAGGGCTTTCTTCGCCAATTCCGCCGAATCGTCGGCCTGAGCCATCGGGATGAAACCCAACGCAACGACGAGTGTCGACGCGGTACCCATCCATCCTTCTTTCAAATCCATCTCACTCACCTGTAGACGCCAAAGCCGGCATTGCAAAGGGTTAGCGTAGGCAACTGTGATCGATGTGCAATTTTTTCCGCTCGGGTATTTAACAGTTTTTGAGAGTTATTGATTCGGATTATCCCGCCGCTACGTGCAGCATTCGGCCCGCATTGACCGGCGTGCAAGCACCTGCTTTGCGTAACCGACCGGCGAGTACCAGTGCCTGGATACAAGGTGCCCGGACCAATGCCCGGGGCCAGGTCGGAACCCGAATGACAACTTTAATCACTTGAGAACCAAACACATGGGCATGTCGAACAAATGGATTGCGGGTATTGCTTTGAGCTGTGTATTTCAGGTCGGCTGTGTCTCGAAAGTCGCGCAGCAAGAGCAATACTCGGGCTTCCTGGGCAATTACCAGGGCCTGGAGGAGCAAACTACGCCGAGTGAGCAGAAAGTATTGCGCTGGGTATCGCCAGGGTTCGATCCACGCACGTATTCCACAGTAGTGTTCAGGCAGATGGAACTGTATCCATCGCCGCAGCCGACCGCGCGCGTCAGCCTGAAGACCCTGCAAGACTTGCAATTGATGGCCAGTAACAGCGTCAAGACCGCCTTTGCCCGTCGTTATGCGATCGTCCCTTATCCGCAGCTGGCGCCGACCGATTCGCGGTCACTGATCCTGCAGGCGGCGATCACCCACGTCAGCGCTAACAATGAAGGCATGCACTGGTATGAGGCCGTTCCAATCGGGGCCATTGTCGGGGCGACACAAGCCGCCACCGGGCATCGGGACCAGACCGCCGAGATGTACATCGAAGCCAACCTGATCGACGCCAAGACCGGTATGCCGGTCGCGAAGATCGTGCGCAAGGTATTCGGCGAGACCATCAAGAATGCCGAACAGCCGATTGTTGCCAATGACTTCAAGGTTGCACTCAAAGGCATGACAGACGATATGCAGGCCCTCCTCCTCAAGCGTTGATGCTCAGGCAAACCCCATCGCAAGCAGACCTGCATGGGGTTTCAATGTGATACCTTGCCGTGTTTTCCCTCTGACAAACCGTTAACCGTACCGACGCCTGACGTGAGACTCAATGATGAAAATACTGGCCAATACCTTAGCGCTCGCTACGATGTTGCTGGGCACCAGCGCCCTGGCTGCGACCGTGATTCCCCTCAAAGGTCAGACTTCCCAGACCATCCAGCAGGACACCAGTGCCTGCCAGTCCCAGGCCAACGCGCAACATCCGGTGCAAGGCACCGTGCCCTCCGGTGGTCGGGTCAAGGGCGCCGCCACCGCCGCGGTCGCCGGTGCCACGGCGGCAGAAATTCGCGGTCGCCAACATGAAAACCTCTATGACCAGATCGACGACGATACCAAGCAAGACTATCGCCAGAACCGGGCACACAGTGCCGCGGCTGCCGGTGCCGTCGTCGGGGGCTCCAGACAACGCCAGGAGCGCCGGCAGAACCTGAGTGAGAGCGAACAAAGCGTCACCGCCAACAACTCCGTCTACAACAGTTGCCTGCAACAACGTGGCTACGATGTCTTGCCCTGATCGGCGACGACGATGGCCTTGAGTGTTCGTGCCCCTGTCTTTTACCGCGCTCAAAAAAAGCCCCGGGCCCTTCAAGAAAGGACCCGGGGCAAAGCCGTAGAACGAGAGGTGAGGATCGTTTACGCCGCGACAAACAAAGCATGAGCGCGATGTGCGTCAACGCTCCTCGAGAGCCATTTAAATCGGTAACGCCTCTGGTTCAAAGCTAATAAGAATCAAAAATAATCTTTAACAAACCCAGCTCAGAAAAACACAACCATTGATTTGTATCCTGATAGTTCAGGCTGAAATTGAAACCTGTCGCAACAGCGACGTTAGTTCACTCAGGCGTGCCTGCGCGCAAGTCCACCTGCTCCAGCTTGCAGTTTTCGGATAGCGCCGTTAATCCATTCCAAGCATTATTCATGGTGTCCAAATCGAAAACCATGGATCATCCAGCAATGCTTTTTTTTTGTTTGATTGAACTGATACCACTGACAGGCCCGGCTGTTTGCCGAACCGCACGCCTCTGACACGAGCCAGTCCGGCACTGTAAATGCGACACGCAGCGCACCTTCCGCCCGACCCTCATCTTCGCTCACCTCCCAGACCAGAATGTACCGAGCCAAATCCGGCCCCTATACTCAGGCCAGCACCGCCTGAACGGAAGATTTCTATGAGCTACACCTTCAAGTTGAAAAATGGCGCCGTGGCGGTATTCGACCCCGACAACGCCATGCTTTCCATTACAACACCCCATGGAGATGTACAGAATTCCACGCTAGGTAGAGCTGAGTCGCGCCTGTTGGACCTGCTGCTCATGGAGCCAGGTGTCACTAAAACCCGCGATGAAATCATCGAGTACACCTGGAATGACCGCGTGGTTGCCTCCGGCAGTTTGAACCAGACGGTTTTCTCACTGCGCAATATTCTCAATGACAGTCGGGATCACGAGATCTTGATGACGGTTCCTCGACGAGGATATTGCTTCAACCGGCAATGTGTCGTCGATGCACAAGCAGATGTAACGACACCCCAAGAGGAAACGGCACAGCCACCCGAGGCCTTCACCGGGCAACTACCGCCACCGGGTGGTGATGAACGACTGGCGCCTTCTGGTAAAACCAGTCAATCCACGCGTATTACAAAGGCTCAGTTGATCGCTTATGTCGTTACGCTGGCAGTCGTTGCCTTTAGTATTTTTCAATTCGACTTCGACGCGCCAAAAATTGAAATTTCCAGTCTCGACAAGAGTGGACTGGTCATACACGCCGTGGGCAGCGATCTTGCCGAGGCTCAAGCGCTGATGGACCTGTCGGCCAAACAAACTGAACAGCTACCGCCAAACCTGAAGGGCCAGGTCTGGATCAACCTGTATAAAGCCAATTATTCCGTTTCGTGCATCCGCCAGGATCAAAGCACTGCAAATCTGCAATTGAACAGCAGCGAAAGAGACCTCGCCTTGATGATTCGTCAATGTCTGGAAGTCACCTTATGAAGTTTGAAATTCCGCAGGCCGTTCACTGGCCTCTTATAGGCTTGATCAATGCACTGTGCATTTTTTCCATTTTTTACTCTCCTTCGCATTACATGGAAAATATCAGCTACCAGACAAAATCCCGACAATGGCTGGAGGATCTCAACCAACTCAATACCGAAGAATACCTCACTATCGGGCATGGTCGACTCACGGGAACCACGTTGGAAAGCCTGAATGGAAAAATCCGTAATGCGACCATCTCGGCGAATATAATCGGAGAAAGCAAGACACACGTCGAGATCAAAGTCAGTAATGTCAAACTCAGCCAGGACAATGAACTTTTTGCCATTGAAAAGACCCCTGACCTGTTCTTCAGGCGTCAGTATGTCTTGCAAGAAGGCGCCATTCTTAACTACGAGTTGATTCCGACCCAGGATAAAAGCGCCGCGTGTTTTTACATCCATGAACTTGGCCGCTTGCGCTGCATGAGCCATTAATCGGCCTCAGGTAGCGACTCGACACCCACCTGGCACAGGTTCACATCAAAGAACCCTTCAAACAAAAATAACACTTATTGATTTGAATCATACGTCTCTCCTGCCAAAAATCCCTCGCCGATAATCCTTGGAATCGAGCTTGCTTGATTCTCGCCCGGGACAATGCCCTATACAGGAGAATCAAGTGAAAACCATGCATTTCCTGCGAACCCATAGAACGACGACTTTCGGATACCTGGCGGTCTTTTTTCTGTCTGCCATGCCACTTTATTCGTTGGCACACGACGAGCGCTCCGTCGAAAGCACGACCATTGAATATTATGAAATTGAAACAAGCCCGGATGACAGTCAGAAACTGTCGCATCTGAAAATCCACAGTGAGAATGAGTATCAAACGGACGAACAGAACAGTGATTCTGCTCTCCCTGCTCCACCACAAAGTGATACCGGCATGAGCTACGCCAACTGGTTCATACTACTTTGAGGAGCGTTGTATCCGCAGGGGCAAGCGCTGACTGACCTCTTCCGGCGACCTGGCAAATATGAGTTATTGACTTTGGCAGGGACAATCGAAGTGAGATTATTTACAGCCCAAGTCGTGGCAGAGATACAGCTGACATTCTGTTCTGCCTGAATAAACTGTTAATAAGGAATCGCCTCGATGCTACTGAAAAACTTCGTCACCGTGTCGTTTGGTTTATTGCTTTCCCTCAAGGCCATGGCCGACGACAAGGGCTTCTACAGTGCCAAATTGACGAGTATCGAAACCAACAAGAAGGCCCCAAGTACCGTGAAAACTGGCTATCAGGTAAAAACCGGTTATCGTATCGACGACTTTCACGCCTTTACAGCAGCTGCCATTGACCCGATGAAACCCCAATCGCAGATCTTCAGTTCGAAAATCGATCCGCGCAATGTTCAACACATGGACGACTCAGCGTTGGACAGCAAGTACGCATTTTCTGCGGAACTGGAACTGATCCGGGGCCTCTGACACCCCGTTCAAAGCCAATGGAAACGAGGTCGAGCTTACCGACAGCAAGAACGGCCAATCGCGTATCTTCTCCGTGACTGCCCGTCAGGCTTGACCCTATTCATTTAACAGATGAGCCTTCAATTTCATGAGTATCGCACCGCCCGACGAGATCTTTCATTTGTCTTCCGCCTTGCCGAGCCAACTGAATAGAACAATAGGCAATTGGGAAATGAGCCTTTTTCCGGCCGAGCATGAGGCGCGCATTCGGCAACACAAACTCTTTCACAGCCCGCAACTGCAGTGCAGTCGTCTTGAGTTCGACTCATCCGTGACCCTGGTCAGTTCTGTCCCTGCCGGATTCGTGACATTCGCCATCTCCCAGGCGCCGATTGGTCGCCCCGTCGTCAACGATCACAAACTGCGGCCTAACGAAGTCATCGTATTGCACAGCGATGAAACGGTGCATTACACCTGCGAACCGAATGAAACACTTTTCACCCTCACCACGACACTGGAACACTATGACCGATACCGCCAAGATCACCCTGTCATAGATATCCTTGCAAACCGGACAAACCACAGCTATCAGGCTGAAAACTTTCAATTCATTCAATCGGCCATTCAAGCCATCAGTGCTTGCTGTGTCGATATCAGCGACACGGCTTCGGCAGAATGCGATGACGCACAGCGATCTGCGATTGGAAGTGCAGTGCTTGCTTCATTGTTGCAATCGCTGACACCCGCAGGCGGTTTCAGCCGCAAAGTCCCGACTAGAAGAAAAGTGGCGATAGAAGCCATACAGTACATCCATGAAAACACAAAAAAAACGCTCACTATAAAGTCGCTCGTAAGGCAACTGGAAACCACCACCCGCACCCTGCACTTTGGCTTCATTGAAACGTTCGGCATGTCGCCTATCGCCTACATCAGAAACTTGAGACTCGCCAGCGCCCGTCGCGACCTGATCAATAAAACCTGGCCCACCGTCACCGAAACCGCGATGTTCTGGAATTTTCATCATCTGGGCCGGTTTTCCAAGGCGTATCAGTTGGCTTACGGAGAGACGCCGTCGGAAACGGCCAGGCGCAACTCAGCCAGGCCCAGGAGCACGGTCTCTCCCGTTTACAATCAGGTCGCCGAGGGTAGAAATCATCGTTAACCGGTATTTATAAATGCCCCGTAAATGATGATTAATGATTTCCCTTGATTAACCACAGGTATCCAAAATTGCTTATTTGCCTACTCAAGGGAGATAAGCATGCATCATCGAATAAACACACTGCCACTCAAGCAGAAAATCGCACTGTGCATGGTCGTCTATGCAAGCGGCATCTTATTGGCCTGGGTAATTGACTGGTACTGAAGTCGTTTAATCCGCGACTGCAGGATGCACAGTGAAATAATGATACCTCGAGGTTTGTCGATGGTTGCCGCATATAAAGCGTTACTTGGAAGGCACGCAGTCACTGTCTGTCTGATTGCTGCAGCGGGTTGGGCCGCATGGCTCAGTGCTGGAGTACTGGCGGAGCCATTCATTGCACGGAAGCTGAATAACATTTATGCCGATCTGCGTGCTGCTCAAGTGGAACCCAATGCGCAGATCGACAAAGTACTGGAAACCCTCGACGATCTTGATCGTTCGGGTCAGGAATGCTCCGTCGAGCAATACTCGCAACTGGCTGACCTGGTCAAGAACCTGCGATTTGTTGATCAAGCGGCAATCCAGTTGCCCAATGGCAAGATCTGTTCCTCCTACGGACAAGAACTCCCGTCGATACTGGCCGGTAGCGAGAAACGCAAGTTCTCCGTTGGAAAGCGAACCTACTGGGTGGATGCTGGCCACAGGGTTTCCGCGGACACCGACTTTATCATTGTGTCGGAACAGTCAACCTACGTCTGGGCAAACAAGAAGATCCTGCTCGATAATCTGAAGTTTCCCGAGGACCTGCAACTGGACCTCATCGGCCCCGGCGGCGCAGTGCCCATCGCCTCCACCGGCCATACACCGCTGACGATGCACAAACCCTTCCACCTGGAAGAACTGGTTATCTCGGCAGATAAGGTCCTGATCGCCTTTGCGGGCAACCGAAATGAACTGATCGCTGTCGTTTCTCTTCCGTTGAGCTACCTGACTGGTCTCAAATTCAAATTATTCATTGGCCTTGCGTGCCTGTTTACAGCCCTGCTCTTGCTCGCAAGGTGTATTCAACGACATTACACCTCTACCGCCGTACGGCTTCGCAAAGCCCTGAAAGCCAACACGCTGGGCGTTCACTACCAGCCTATCGTCAATCTGACGACGGGCTATCTGGTGGGCGCCGAATCACTTTCCCACTGGAACGACAACGGTACCCAAGTGCCGGCGGATGTTTTCATCCCGGTGGCGGAGAAGTCTGACTTGATCCGCAAACTTACGCGCTCGGTGATTCGACAAGTGGCGCAGGATTACAGCACCTACCTTTGGGCGTGCAAGGACTTCTACATTACGGTCAATCTTTGCGCCCAGGATATTCAGGACCCGAGCTTCCCGGACTATGTGGCCAGCGTGCTGGCAACCTACAACATGCCTGTGTCCGCCATGGCCTTTGAAATCACCGAAAGGACCATGCTCGATCAGAAGCCCGCCGCCCTGCAATTGCGACGGCTTCGTGCGTGCGGACACCGCATTGCCGTGGACGACTTCGGCATCGGCTATTCCAACCTCTCGCTCCTCGATTCAGTGCCTTTCGACATTCTGAAAATAGACCGCTCGTTCATCGCAGGCGACAAGTTCGCGGCCAAGGATGCGTTGTGGCGCCACATTGCCCAGTTGGCCAAATCGCTAAGGCTCAAGGTCGTGGCCGAAGGTGTGGAGACTCAGGAACAACTTCCGCATCTGGTTTCGGAAGGGGTTCTACTGGCGCAAGGCTGGTTGTTCTCCAAAGCACTGCCGATTCAAGCGTTGGCAAGACGCTACTTTCAATGTCCGGAAAACATCCCGCCCTACGACCCAAAAATATCAATCAATGACTTCTATTAACCCCTCATGGTCCCTCAAATGCTCGCCGAACCCTAACACCAGACAACCCTGTACAAGGACTCCACTCAACATGCTACTTCGAAACCTTGGCTTCGCTTCACTGCTATCGCTGCTGTCTTTTCAGGCGCTCGCTGATGACAAAGGTTTATATCTTGGAGCTGGCGTAAGCAGCATTCAGACCGACGAATCCAGACTGGATGACGACGACACCAGCTACAAGGTTTTTGCCGGGTATCGCGTCAATAGCTACCTGGCCTTCGAGGGCGCCTATGTCGACCTCGGTCAGTTCAAGGACAAGAACGTCGACTTCGATGGTAAATCGGCCCAGGCTGCCGCCCATGTCGGCTTTCCGCTGGGTGATCGGCTGCGGGTGTTCGGCAGTGTCGGCGCTCACGCCTGGGACGCCGACGGCAATGCCACCGACGACGATACCGGGGTTGACCTGACCTACGGTGTCGGCGTCGAGCTCGATGTCTTTCGCAACATCGGCCTGCGCGCCGAATACGAAGTCCTGGAGGTCGGAGAGATCGACCTGAATCAGACGACCGCATCCGCCTACATGCTTTTCTGATACCGCTGCAACCGAGCGGCCTTGCCGGTCGCTCAACGCACTCTGTGCGATGCCCCCACCTTGGCACCGGGTCCGATAACCGGTGCTCAGGTGCGTCTTTGCTCCCGCAATGCGCCCTCCCTCGCCACAGAAGTCACTGCGGTTGCAAAATTGCTAGCCGGCAACGACAAACACAATGATCGGCCCACACACCGCCAGCAACACATTGGAAATCGCATAACACACGGTAAAACCAATCACCGGGGTGTTGCTGCCGGACTGCTCGATGATCTTGTTCATCGAAGCGGCTTCGGTCTGCGCACCGGCCAGGGCGCCGAACAGGATCATCGGGTGCAGGCGCAACACATAGCGGCCGAAGTACAGCGCCACCAACGGCGGCACAATGGTGACCACGGCGCCGGACAGCAGCAATGCCAGGCCTTGTTCCTTCATCGCGGCAAACGCCGCGGGACCGGCCAGCAAGCCGACCACCGCGCCGAACGCGGTCAGGCCGAACTCGGAAAACGCCCATTGCGCGGCGGGCGGCAACGCGCCGATTTCCGGGTGACGCGAGTTGTACCAGCCAATCACCAGCGCGGCGACCAACACCCCGCCTCCGATGCCCAGTTCCACGGGGATCATCCCGACATGGGTCGACAACAGCCCCAGCAACGAGCCCAGCACCATGCCGAGGGTGTGCACTGCGATGTCGCTCTTGTAGTTGTGCTCGCGAATTCGCCCTAACCGCTTGGCCACGGCTTCCACACTGGCGGTGCGGCCGGTCAGGGTGATCACGTCGCCTCGACGCAGCACGGTGTTGGGCAGCAAGGGCAACTCGTAGCCCTGGCGGGTGATGGTATTGATGAAGCAGCCCAGGCGCCTGGCGCTTTCCAGCCGGTTTTTCGCCTGGTGGATCGTCTTGCCGGCGAACTCAGGCGAGGTCACGACGATGTCCACCTCACGGGTGGGGAAAGACAAGGATTCGGCATGGTCGATTTCCGGTCCGATCCACTGGGTGAGCGTGCCCACGGCTTCACGCAAGGCGTAGACCCCGACGATATCCCCGGCCATCAGCGTGAACGCTTCGTCTCGCTCGAAGATTTTTCCTGCACGTACCACGCGTTCGACGGTCAGCGACTCGTGCTGTTTCTCCACCTCGGCAATACGCTGCCCATTCGCCGAACCATTGGCCGCCACCTGATGGGCACGCACGACGATGCGGGTGTAGGGCACGGTGATCGCGTCTTCTTCCTTGGCGATACCCAACTCCAGCTCCAACTCCCGCGCCGACTCCCTGAGGTCCACGCCCAGCAACTTCGGGGCAATGCTGCCGACGAAGACGATGAGCCCGATGGTGCCGAACAGGTACGTGATCGCGTAGGCAATCGCCATGTGGCTGTTGAGTTGGGCCCTGGCCGCGGTGTCGATCGACAGTTGATTGATGGCGCTGGTGGCGGTGCCCATGATCGCCGTATCGGTCAATGCGCCGGCCCCGAGCCCGGCGGTGAAACCGGCATCGAAATCGAACACCGCATTCATCAGCAGGATCGTCGCCAGCGCGGTCCCGCACAGCACCACGCTCAACACCACCAGTTTCAGCGTGCCGCGATTGAGGCTGCCGAAAAACTCCGGCCCGCTCTTGAAGCCGACCGCATAGATGAACATCACGAAAAATACCGACTTCAATCCGGTCGGCACCTCCAGCCCGATCTGGCCGATCAGCAGCCCCATCAACAGCGCACCGGCCACCGAACCGAGGTGGAAACTGCCGATGTGGATGCGCCCGATGAAGACGCCCAGGGCGATGGCCAGGAACACCGCGATTTCCGGGTCAGTGCGCAGGGCGCGGAGAATGAACTCAAGCATGGTGCGAACTCCCTTTCAGGCGAAATCAGGATTCCTTCGGTTCTTGTGCAGGGGCCGGGTACCACTTGTCCCTGGGCACCCATTTCTCTTGTTGCGGATCGCCCAGGTAGTGCGGCGACATGATCTGCACGCCGTACTCGTTGAACACATCCTGGATGTTGGCGTGCAGCATGCTCAGCAGCACCGCTCGCGGCCGAGGCTGGCTGGGAATGGCCTGGGCCACCAGCCGGTATTCCGGGTAGAAGTCCGACAAGGCCGTCTGGAACACCTGGACCGGCGGCACTTCGAGAATCCCCGGCGTGCGCTTCGCGGCCTCCAGCAACATCGCCTCCACCTGTCGCCACGGCGTGTCATAGCCAATGGTCACGATAGTGTCGACCACGTAGCCGGGGCCTTGTACCACCCGCGAGTAGTTCTTGGTGACGGTGCCGGTGATCATCGAGTTGGGCAAAGTCAGCACCTCGCCCAGTCCGGTGCGAATACTGGTGGTGAACATGCCTAGTTCGGTCACCGTGCCTTCGTAGTCGCCAATGCGCACGAATTCGCCCGGGCGCAGGGTTCGGGTGTAGGTCAGGATCAACCCCGCCGCCGCCTGCCCCACCACGCTGGTGGCGCCCAGGGAAATCATCAGGCCGATCAACACCGACAAGCCTTTAAAGGCATCGGTGCCGGCACCCGGCAGGTACGGATAGGCCATGGCCAGGGCAAATAGCCAGATCGCCAGGGACGTCAGGCGTTGGGTCGGTTGCAGGGTTTCATGGTTGAGCCAGCTGAGGGTGCCCGGTGCCGCCATGCGCCGCAGTATCCGGCGCATGAACGCGGTGGCGCCGCGGGCAATGAAGAAGATCGCCAGCGCCACGCCCAGCCCGGGTATGGCACCGACGATCCCTTGCAGCAGGTAGCCAGCGAGCTCCAGCAGATAATTGTTGAGGCTTTCGCCCCAGGGACGGGTATAGGGAAAGCGCGACAGCACAAAGCCCAGCCATTCGTATGTCAGCAGCAACACGACGACCCAGCGCACCAGCTCCAGCAGGCGGCTGACCAGCGGATACAGGTAATTGGCGTCGACCAGCGGCACCCGTCCGACTTTCAGGGCCTGGGTGTGCCGATGCATCAGCTCGGGCAGTTTCTTCAGCACTCTGCGCCGCAGGTACGACATGCCGAACAGCAGCGCGATGTAAACGCCGGTGGCGATCAACGCAGCGACTACGGAGCGCAGGATCAACTGCAGGTTACGGGCTTCCCGGGTTTCGGCCACGACCTGGCGCAGCCGGTCGGCCGCGGCTTCGGCGGCCTGCTGTACCGTGTCGAATTCGGTCGCGTCGAAATCATTGGGCGAAACGATAAAGGCGCGCCGGCTGCCCAGCAGCACCATGTAGCTTTTCATGATCGGGTCGATTGAGACATTGAGATCGTCGGTGTCATCCAGCGCCTCACCGATCACCGCTTTCGCCCGTTTGACCCGCGACACCGGGGCTTCTCCGAAGATGGTCGCGCGAAACACCATGATGCTGCGGTTGGCCACTTTCAATTCAACGGGAGCATCAACCACTTTCGGCGCATCTTCGGCCCACAGTTGCACCGACCAAAACATCCCGAAAACAGTAAACATTACAGCGAGCAGCCTGCTCCGCATGTGTCGGATCCTTACGTCACGAAATTCAGATCGAGGGTACGTACCGCAGCGTAGTTCACCGATGAACGGTTGTCAGATTTGGGCTACAGGCAGTTTCCTTATCCGTCTGTTTCCTTGAAACAGCGAGCTCAAGCCCCGGAAGCTGTGCTCGTGACCGGATTCTTGAAACACTGAAGATCCCACAGGTTGAGGTCTGTTCAGGCGGCCGGCGCCCGGTTCAGGGTCAGTTCAAGGATTGACCTGATAACCCTTGCCCTGCAGACAGCTGCTGTAGGCCGACGCGGTATTGGCCTGGGTGGTTTTCTGATCCGCCCGGCGTTCCTGACGCTGACGTGACCCACCGACCACCATCCCGGCGGCCGCCGTCTCCTTGGCGCGGTCCTGGCGATAGTCCTGTTTCCTGTCATCGTTGACACGATCATAAGCGTCGTCGTGCTGATTGCCGCGCACCTGGGCCCCGGCCGCACCAGCGGCAGCCCCCACAGCGGCCCCCTTGAGCCGCCCGCCGGAAGACGAGGAGGACGTCGAGGTGCCCTGGCTGGCGGCAATGCTGTTGCATTCGTTGATGTCGGCCTGGGTTTGTTGAGAACTTTGCCCTTTCATCGGCACCACCGATTGCGCCCATCCCGGGCTACTCAAAACCGACAATGCGATGCACAGACTGACCGGTGAAAACCTATTCATGATGACCTCCGACAGGCTTGCAACAATGGGCAAGCCTTGGGGCGACTGGCGGATGGCAAGCGACGTCATGCGTCGCCCTGCCGATCGGGTGGAACAACTGAAAAGTGTAGTTCAACGACCCCGCAAGGATGGACTTCCGAACAGGCGGTGGGAGTTGTGTGGGAGTGAGCCTGCTCGCTCCCACAGGTTTACTGGTGATGTTCGGTTACTCCGGCGGATCGAGCCGATCCAGCGCCCGATTGACCGCCAGTTCGCCGAGCATGATCACCTGCGCAATGCCGAGCAGCGCATTGCGGCTGGTTCCTTGCAGATGATCCACCAGATCGGTGGCCATGACATTGGCCGACGCCAGCGATTCACAGGCATGGACCAGCAAAGTCTCGACATTGAGTTCGGGATTGACGATGAACATGGAACTGGGTTTACGCGGCGTGGCCATGATGTCGGGGCCGCGGTTGAGGTAATGATCGAGGGCGCGCTCGGCGGCTTCGTGGAGTTTTTGGGAGTCGAGGCTTTCGTACGGGGATGTCGGATCGGTGTCCGGCGGGTTGGGTGTGACTTTGAACATAGTGAAACTCCTTGTACCGTAAAAAGGAGCCATCACTCTCACGCTACCAAACGTTGGGTGGTGGCCATACGCAGGTTGGTAGACCGGGTACAAGGACCGGCGCGCCCGAAGACGCCCTGTGCATGGCCACCATGTAGCAGAGCAGAAAAACGCTGCTGATAGCGACGCATTGCACCTTGTAACACCGGGCTACCAAACCCGATCGCTGCTGTTTTCCAGCGACCGGCAAACGATAGAACTCGGCTCCAAGGCGCACAAGCCGGCGGATTCTGGCGTAGCTGTAGGCAATGACGCAAGCCGTCGTAGCTTGCGGGAAGTAACGCTGACAGCCGCTAAACAACTCTTAAACACACCTCGATTCAGGCAACCAATACACGGCCCCTGTGGGAGCGAGCTTGCTCGCGATAGCGGACTGTCAGTCGACATCTATATTGGCTGGTAGTCAGTCATCGCGAGCAAGTTCGCTCCCACAAGGATTTGTGTGGGTACCCGGGTATCTGCGACAACGCCAATCATTGTGGGAGCAAGCTTGCTCGCGATGGCGTCAGTGCAGCCCGCGCTATTATCGCCCCTCCGACTATCAGTTCTGCTAGTACCCGCCGAAAACTATTGAGCCCAAACTCAGGCTTTCACCTCCATGAGAGTAGGAGTCGCCATGTCTTCCCCTCAAAAAGTCCTGAATTGCAGTTATCGCTATGATCCCCTGGATCGCCTCACCAGCCACAATCTGTCCGATACCCCGGAACGTCATCGCTTCTACTGCAAAAACCGCCTGGCCACCGAGATACAAGGTGCCATCGGATACTCCATTGTCCAGCAGGGTGACCTGTTGCTGGCGCAACATCAGCGCCAGAATGGATTGCTCGACTCCACCCTGCTAGCCACGGACCTGCAACGTTCGGTGCTGCACACGCTCAAGAGCGGCCGACAAGCACAACCCATCGTCTATTCCCCTTACGGCCATCGTCTCGCCGAAAGTGGCCTGACCAGTTTGCTGGGGTTCAACGGTGAACGGCCGGATCCGGTGACCGGGCATTATTTGTTGGGTAATGGGTATCGGGCGTTTAGTCCGGTGTTGATGCGTTTTAATAGTCCGGACAGTTTGAGTCCGTTTGGGAAGGGAGGGTTGAATTCATATGCGTATTGCAAAGCGGATCCAATCAACAATACAGATCCAACGGGACACAGCATTATTAGTTGGATTGCGAGACAACTGGGTAGAAAGTCAACATATTATGGAGACGGCATTTGGTCCAAGCCTGGCGTCACAGCCAGGAAAGGAAGACAGGCGTATACCCGCGTACAGGAATTAAAAAACAAGATAAAAACAAGCATAGATCAGGCGCAACTCGATACCTTCAACCAAGACAAGGCTACGGTAATAGCTAGCATTAGCCATGACAAAAAATCTCCATCCCTTCTTGAGCAGCTTTCCTATAAGAGCCTGCGGTCTGAGGCTGACGTATTTCAAACCCCAAAAAATATAGCAGCTAAATTCAGTTGGTCTGAATCAGAAATTATAAAAAGAGGTGCAGAATTCGAACAGGCAAGTTACGCCCCTTTGTTCACGGCCATGGACGACTTCAACGTCATCGGCCCAAACACATTGACCAAGCTCCAGTTATTAGAGCGATCTTATGCAAACAAAATACAAATCAACACATACATAAAAAGAATAAGAACAGCCATACCTAAAGAAGTATCAAGACTAAGAGGCGAACAGCTTAGAATTTATAACAAATACCTAATTAGCTGAGGTCATAAACAATAATTCTTCACACCAGTCTGTTTAACCACTCCCCGACAGGGAAATGGTAATGGTAATGGTAATGGTAATGGTTAAACAGACTAGGCTTCTACAGCAGTTGCATTTCACAACGGGTATAGCTTCTCATCAAACTCCGCCAACTTCGGAAACACCAGCGGCTGATCATCGCTCAGATGCTGCAACCGCTGCCCGTAATCAACCAGAAACTGCTGGCGCGCCTCTTCACTGATGTACGGCACATGCCACGCCACGAACGGCTCCAGCACATCAAAACCGACATAAGCCAAGGTCCCACGCAAGATCGGCCGCAACATGTCTTCCAACGGCCCATGAATCGCGCCCTCCCCAAACATGTGTTCACGTCCGCCCAGAGTCACGGTCACCAGCGCCTTTTTGCCTGCCAATCCGCCCTGATCGTAGAAGCGCTTGCCGCCGTAGCAGATGCCGGACACCAGTACCCGGTCGATCCAGCCCTTGAGCATGGCCGGGGTGGAGAACCAGAAGATCGGGAAGTTGAGGATCAGCAGGTCGGCCCACAGCAGTTTGTCCAGTTCAGCCTGGATGTCCGCCGCCAGTGACTGGCTCTTCACGCCCAGGCGTTGTTCCAGGGCATAGACCAGGTATTCGGGGTTTTCCCGATTCGAGAAGTCCGCGTCGCTGGCCACCGGGTTCCAGTTCATTTTGTACAGGTCGCTGACCTGCACTTCGTGGCCCTGGGCCTGGAGGGTGGCGACGGCTTGGTCCCGCAGGGCGGCGGTGAAGGATTGCGGTTCCGGGTGGGCGTGGACGATCAGTACTTTCATGGTGATTCCTTAGATTTGTTCCCGCGTATCGGTTGACGGTGTGGAGTAGCAACCATCGTGGTTGACGAACAGTTTGAATCGCCAACCGTCACACCTGGATCGCCTTCACTTCGACGAACTCGTTCAACCCCTCCTCACCCCATTCGCGACCGTTACCCGACTGTTTGTAGCCACCGAACGGCGCCTGATAATTGAACGCCGCGCCGTTGAGGAAGCACTGACCGGCGCGCATCTGCCGCCCCAGTTGCAAGGCGCGCTCGGCACTGCCGGCCCAGACACCGCTGGACAGGCCGAACGGCGAGTCATTGGCGATCTGGATCGCTTGCGCCTCATCGGCGTAGGGAATCAGGCACAGCACCGGGCCGAAGATTTCTTCCTGGGCAATGCGCATGCGGTTGTCGACATCGGCGAACAGGGTCGGGCTGACATAGAAGCCGCGCTCGAACGCGGACGGCGTGTCACCGCCGCACAGCAGCCGTGCACCTTCCTGTTGGCCGACCTTGATGTAGTCGAGCACAGTGCGTTTCTGCCCGGCCGAACACATCGGGCCGAGGAAGCTTTGCGGGTCGAGGGGGTCGCCCATGGGCAGGCTCAGGGTTTCCGCCAGTGCCAGTTCCACGGCCTCGGCGTAACGGCTGGCCGGCAGCAGCATGCGGGTCAACGCGGTGCAGGTCTGGCCGGAGTTGATCATCACGTCCTGCACGCCGTAGCGCACCGCCGCTGCCAGGTCGGCGTCTTCGGCGATCAGCAACGGCGACTTGCCGCCCAGTTCCAGGCACACCCGCTTGACCGATGGCGCCGCCGCCTGCGCGACGCGAACGCCGGCGCCGGTGGATCCGGTAAACGACACCATGTCCACGTCCGGGTGCTTGGCCAGCGCTTCGCCGACTTTCGAACCCGGGCCGCTGACCAGGTTGAATACCCCGGCCGGCAGGCCGATGTCCTCGATCATTTGCGCCAGCAGGAAGGCATGCAGCGGGGTTTCCTGGCTCGGCTTGACCACCACCGTGCAACCGGCGGCCAGTGCCGGGGCGAGTTTGCCGATCAACTGATGCAGCGGGTAGTTCCACGGGTTGATGAACGCGCAGACGCCCACCGCCTCGCGGATCACCAGCGAATTGCCGACTTCGCGCACTTCGTCCATGAGATGAGCCAGTTCGACGTATTGCTCAAGGCCGATGATCGGCCCGTCGACCTGCACCGAGCGGCACCACTGCACCGGCATGCCCAGTTCCGTGGTGATGACCGCGGCCATCTCATCGGCACGATTGCGCAGTTGCTCGGCCAGGGCACGGATATATCCGGCACGCACGCTGGACGGTGTGCGTGACCACGAAGCGAAGGCCCGGCGAGCCGCCGCCACGGCGTTTTCGACATCGAGTTCATCACCCAGCGGAACGCTACCGCAGACTTCCTCGGTGGCCGGATTGATCACCTCGGCGATGCCCTGCCCCGAAGGGGTTTGCCAGCGACCACCAATAAACAGTGTCTTGTGATTAAGCATGAACCTGGGCCTCCATCAGTTCTTGAGCACAACGGGCAATGCGCTGGCAGGCATCGCGCAGCGGTTCGGCACCGACCACCAGACCGAGGCGAATATGCCCCGCTGCGCTCGGGCCAAAGGCCTCGCCCGCCAGCACCGACACACCGTGGCGATCGAGTAGACGGTCGGCAAACGCCTGGGCGCTGAGCCCGGTCTGGCGGATATCGAGCATCACGAACATCCCGCCATCGGGTTTCAACGCCCGCACACCGGGGCAATCGGCCAGGCTGTCGCACACCAGGTCGCGACGCTGGCGATAGGCTTCGCGCATGGCCTCGAGTTCCGGCAGGTTGCTTTCCAGGGCCACCACGGCGGCGTCCTGAATGAAATCCGGCGAGCCGTAGAGCATGCACAACGCGAGGTTTTCCAGGTGCGCGGCCAGGGATGGCGGTGCCACCACCCAGCCGACGCGCCAGCCGGTCATGGCGTGGGACTTCGACAGGCTGTTGAGGGTCGCGGTGCGCCCGGCCATGCCCGGCAGGCTCGCCGGGCTGACGTGCTCGCCTTCGAACAGCAGTTCGCTGTAGACCTCATCGGAAATCAGCCACAGGTCGTGGCCGATGCACAACTCAGCCAAGGCGGCCCAGGTGCTACGCGGCAGACTCGCGCCCGACGGGTTGTGCGGGCTGTTCAGTGCCAGCGCCCGGGTGCGCGGGGTGATGCGCGCGGCGACATCTTCGGGCAGCACACGGAAGCCGTTTTCCGAGCGTACCGGCACCGGCACCACCACGGCGCCGCAAGCCCCGAACACCGCTTCGTAGGTGACGTACATCGGTTCGGCGACGATCACCTCGTCACCCGGATTGAGCACGCATTGGGCCACGCTGAACAGTGCACATTGCGCCCCGGCCAGCACGGTGACCTGATCCGCCGAAACGGACTGGCCGCTGCGTTGCTGATGACGCCTGGCAATGGCTTCACGCAGGGCACGCTTGCCGCGCACCTCGGCATAGTGAGTGTTACCGCTGCGCAGGCTGTCGATAGCACCCTGCACGATGGGCTGTGGCGTGTCGAAATCCGGGTCGCCCACGGACAGCAGCAGAATGTCTTCGCCCTGTTCGCGCAGTGCCAGGGCGCGGTAGTGAATGTCCCACGCGGCGGCGCCGTCACCGGCGATTCGTTGAGTCAGATCGGAAAAGCGCATCGCTTCATCCCCTTAAAATGCAAATCACTGCGCACAGGCGTGCTTGAGCTCGATCAGGGTCACGCCGTTGCGCTTGAAGCCGTGGCGCAGGTCGGTTTGCAACTCGGCGAGACTTTGCGGCTGGGTAACGGTGCAGCCGAAGGCACGAGCGAGGGCGGCGAAATCCGGATTGCGCGGCAGCACGCCAATGGGCTCGATATCCAGGCCGATCATGTCGTCGCGGATTTGCCCCAGGGCGTCGTTGTTCCACAGCAGCACCACCAGCGGGCTGTCCAGTTCTTCCACCGCGGTGGCCAGCTCCTGGGCGGTGTAGAGAAAACCACCGTCGCCCACCAACACCAGGCCGGGCCGCTGCGGCGCGCCGAATTTGGCGCCGATGCCTGCGGGCAAGCCGTAACCCAGGGTGCCGTAGCCCGTCGGGTGCAGCCAGCTGCGGATGGCCAGGCTATCGAAGGCGTAGTTACCCGTATACGCAAGCTGGGTCATGTCGGTGCTGATGAAGGCGTTGTCCGGCAGCTCTGCGGCGATACGGTCGAGAATCGATTGATGGATCGACTGCAACGGGCCATGGCTGGCCTTGACCGAGTCGCGCAGCGCGGCCACCGAGGCAGTGGCGGCGCCGGCGTCGCGTACGTCGGATGGCAGGCGCTCAAGCACACCGCTGAGGGTTTGTTGTGCATCGCCGTGCAAGGCAACCGCGCACGGATAGAAGTCATTGAACTTGCGCGGGTCGATGTCGATGCGCAGCAGTTCGCCATTGAGCGGCAGGCGTTCACGCCAGAAATCGGTGTCGGCCATTTCGGTGCCGACGGCCAGCACCACGTCGGCCTCGGCGATCAGGTTCCAGCCCGGTTCCACACACAGGGATGAACCGGCGCTCAACGGTGCATCCGGTGCCAACAGGCCCTTACCGGCAACACTGGTGAACAGTGGCGCGGCCAGTCGGGTGCTGATTTCTTGCAGTTCAGAGGTGGCATTGAGCGCACCACCACCGGCGATGATCATCGGGCGCTTGGCAGCCTTCAGTCTGGCCACGGCTTGATCGATGGCGGTGGCGGAAGCCGGGCCGCGACCCGGGCGACGCACCACCTCGTTGCTCCAGTCACGGGTAATCGGTGCCGACAACACGTCCAGCGGCACCGAGATGTGCACCGGGCGCGGGCGCTCGCTGTCGAACACCGCGTAGGCACGGGCGATCAGCTCCGGCAGGTCTTCGGCGGTCAGTGCCACTGCCGAGAACGCAGTAATCGGCGCGGTCATCGCCCGTTGATCCTGGCATTCGTGCAGGCTGCCCCAGCCCTTGCCCAGGCTGGCGCTGTGGTTGACGCTGGAAATCACCAGCATCGGAATCGAGTCGGCATAGGCCTGGCCGATACCGGTGGCGGCGTTGGTCACGCCGGGGCCGGTGATGACGAAGCACACGCCGGGTTTGCCGCTGACCCGGGCATAGCCGTCGGCCATGAAACTGGCGCCCTGCTCATGGCGGGTCAGCACGTGGCGGATGCCGCTGCCGGGCAAGCCGCGATACAGTTCCAGGGTGTGTACGCCGGGGATACCGAACACGGTATCGACGCCGTAGTTGGCCAACAGACGCACCAGGGCCTGGCCACCGGTCAAGGTTTTGCTTTGCATATTCATGTCCTCACTCCTGGCCGAGGCGAATCAACGCATCGACCGCAGTTGTGCCCTGGGCACCGACCAACAATGGGTTCACATCCAGTTCCAGCAGGTGAGCGGCGTTCTCGCAGGCATAGTCGGCCACGGCGCGGATGGCGGTCACCAAGGCGTCCAGGTCAGCAGGCTCGCGACCACGGAAACCTTGCAGCAACGGCGCGCTGCGCAGGCTGAGCAAGGCATTGCGGATCGCGCCGTCGGTGGTCGGCAGCAACAGGCTGTGACTGTCCTTGAGCAACTCCACCAGAATGCCGCCGGCACCGATCACCAGCGCGAGGCCGAAATCGTTTTCACGCTTGACGCCGACAATCAGTTCAGCCAGCGGCGCTTTGGCCATGGGTTCGAGCAACAGCTGGTCGAAGGCTACGCCCGGGGCATAAGCGGCAATGCTGGCGCGCATTTTCTCCAGCGCAGCGCTCAATGCCACGCCGTCCTTGAGGTTCAGCGCCACGGCACCGGCCTCGGTCTTGTGTGGCAGTTGAGCGCTGACCGCTTTGAGTACCAGCGGATAGCCCAATGCCTCGGCGTCCTTCACTGCCTTGTCCGGGGTGCTCAATACGCCGTTCGGCGTCGGCAGGCCAAAGGCTTTTAACGCCTGTTTGGAGTCCCACTCATTGAGCAAGCGTCCCTCGCCTGCAAGCGCTTGCGGGCACAACGGCACCAACGCCGATTCCCCCAGCGCCAGCAAAGCCTGGCGATTGCGCTGATAACCGGCGATGCGACCCCACGCGGCCAAGCCATCTTCAACACCTTGCAAGGCCGCGACGCCTTGGGCGTGCAGACGCTCACGGGCATGGGCCGGCAGCAGCTCGGGGAAAGCCGAGGTGACGAAGCCGGTCTTGCCGTGACGTTGCAGTGCCGCACAGTACAACTCCAGCAGCAGGTCGCATTCCTTGCGCTCGCCGGTGAACTCCGACGGGTAATCGAGCACCAGCATCGCCGCATCGGCTTCGGTGCGCAGCGCGCTGTCGAGCATGCGGTTCAAGGCTTCGCCGTCGCCCCAGATCGCCGTGGTGAAATCCAGCGGGTTGACCAGGTTGGCGTAGGTCGGCAGCACTTGTGCGAGTTCGCCGACCTGCCCTTGATCGAGTTGCGGCAGGTCCAGTTCGTTGCGTTCGGCGTAGTCGGCAATCAACCCGGCATCGCCACCGGAACAGGCCAGCGCGATCAGGCTGTTGCCCGCCGGCAGGTTGCCGCAAGCCGCGGCTTTGAGAGTTTCGACAAAACTCACCGGGCCGCTGACGCGAATCACGCCGAGACGGTCGAACAGCGCGTCGTAGAGCGCATCGGAGCCGGACAACGAACTGGTGTGACTCAAGGCCAGTTCGGCGCCGATCTGCGACACGCCGGTTTTCAGGGCGATGATCGGGATGCCTTTCTCCAGCGCCTTGTGCGCGGCGCGGGCAAACCCCGGCACGTTTTTCAGGCCTTCCAGGTGCAGGCCGATGGCGGTGACCCGAGGTTCGTCGAGCAACACGTCCATCAGTTCAGCCACGCCCAATTGCGCCTGATTGCCCACCGAGGCCATGTATGCCACCGGCAGCGAGCGGTCGCTCATGGACAGGTTGTAGGCGAAGTTGCCGCTCTGGGTCAGCACCGCCACGCCCTTCTCCACCGCTTTGCCGCCATGGGCCACCGGCCACAGCGCGCAGCTGTGCAGGTAGTCGAGCAGGCCGTAGCAGTTGGGGCCGAGCAAGGCCATGTCGCCCGCAGCCTTGAGCAGTTGCTGTTGCAGGGCCTGGCCTTCGGCGCCGGTCTCGGCGAAGCCGGAGGCGTAGCAGATCGCGCCGCCCGCGCCGATGGCGGCCAGTTCGGCGACGCAGGTCAGGGTCAGTTCGCGGTTGGTGGCGATGAACACGGCGTCCGGGCCGCAAGGCAGTTCGGCAACGCTGCGCACGCACGGCACCCCTTCAAGGCTGTCGTGTTGCGGGTTGACCAGCCACATTTGCCCTTGGTAACCGCCTTCGGCACAGCGCTTGAGGGCGCGGGCCATGCTGCGGCCGCCGACGAACGCCACGTGTTGCGGCGCGAGCATGCGTTTGAGGTTGTCACGAATGGTTTGGGACATGGGAATTCTCCGGGCCGGTCAGCGCAGCAACGGCCGCAGCAACTCGCGGGAAATGATGTGGCGCTGGATTTCCGAAGTGCCCTCCCAGATCCGTTCGATCCGTGCGTTGCGCCAGATGCGCTCCACCGGACCTTCGTCCATCAGGCCCATGCCGCCGAAGATCTGCACCGCTTCATCGGCGGCGCGTCCCAGTACTTCACTGGCGAACAGCTTGGCCATGCCGGCCTCGCCATCGGTCATGGTGCCCTGGTCCATTTTCCAGGCGGTGTGCAGGGTCAGCAGTTCGGCAGCGCGGATTTGCGTGGCCATGTCGGCCAATTTGAACGACACGCCCTGGTAAGTGCCGATCGGCTGGCCGAATTGCTTGCGGTCCGCCGCCCATTGCAGCGACACGTCCAGTGCACGCTGGGCCTGACCGACGCAGTTGGCCGCGACCATCACGCGCCCGGCGGTCAGCCAGGCGTTGGCCACGTCCCAACCCTTGCCGACTTCGCCCAGCACTTTGCTGGCCGGCACGCGGCAGTCGTCGAAGAACATTTCGAAGGTGTGATAACCACGGTTGCTCACGCACTTCGGTCCACGGCGGATGGTCATGCCCGGGGTGTTGCGGTCGACCAGGAACGAGGTCACGGCGTTGCGCTTTTTGCCGTTGTGTTCGTAGGTGTCGGTCACGGCGAAGACGATGGCGAAATCGGCATGGCCGGCGTGGCTGATGAAATGCTTGCTGCCGTTGAGAATGAAGTCGTCGCCTTCACGCACGGCGCGGGTCTTGATCGCATTGGCATCGGAGCCGGCACCCGGTTCGGTCAGGGCGAAGCAGTCGATCTTCTCACCCTGGATGCACGGCAACAGGTAGTCGTTGATCTGGTCGCCGGTGCAGGCCATGAGGATTTTCGACGGCCGCGCGACGAACACGTGCAGCGCCCAGGACACCTTGGACAGCTCGCGTTCGATCAGCGCCTGGGACAGGTAGTCCAGGCCACCACCGCCCACTTCCTCGGGCATGTTGAAGGCGTAGAAGCCGGCGGCGATCGCCTTGCCGCGAATCTGCGCCGCCAGTTCCGGAGAGACCTCGTCGGCGCGGTCGACTTGTTCTTCATAGGGCAGCAGTTCCTTCTCGACGAAGCTGCGTACCGAGTCCACCAACATTTCTTGTTCTTGGGTCAGTTGGAAATTCATGCTGCTACCTGTTGTTCGTGTTCTGGGAGATGGAGAGGAATCAACGACCGATGAAGCGTGCCGGGCGTTTTTCCATGGCGGCGCGCAGGGCTTCGTTGCCGTCTTCGCTGCGACCGCAGAGCAGGCCGGCGGCGAGCTCGGCTTGCAGTTGTTCGGCGAGGCTGCGTTCGGCGCCTTCACGCATGAGTTTTTTGGTCTGGGCGAAGGCGAAGGTCGGGCCGGCGGCCAGGCGTGCGGCCAGTTCGCTGGTGACCGTCAGCAGTTGATCGTCAGCGCAGACATCGCCGACCAGTCCGGCGTCGAGGGCACGATCGGCGCCCCACAACTCGTCAAGGAACAGCAGGCGCTTGGCCTGTTCGCTGCCAATCAAACGCGGCAAGTGCCAACTGGCGCCGGCGTCCGGCGAGTACGCCATGCTGGTGTAGCCGGCCTTGAAGCGTGCCGATTGCCCGGCGATGCGCAGGTCGCAGCACAGGGTCAGGTCCATCCCGGCGCCGACGGCGGTGCCGTTGATGGCGGCGATGGTGGGTTTTTCCAGGCTGTGCAGGCGGGTCATCAGGGCGTGGGCGGTTTCGGTCCAGCCGTAGGTCTCCAGCGCGCCCCGGGCTTCGGCATCGGCCCATTCATCGAGGTCGGCGCCGGCGCAGAAGCTGCGGCCGCTACCGGTGAGCACCACCACGCGCACCGCCGGATCGGCGTTGAAAGCGTCGAGCAGGCCATGCAGGTTTTTCAGCGTCGGAATGTCCAGCGCATTGCGCTGGGCAGTGCGATTGAGGGTGATCCAGGCAACGCCTGCTTCGACCTGGCTGAGCAGCGACGATTGAGTGGTCATGGGAATCCTCGAATTATTGTGATTGGTCTGAGGTGATGCGACTTGAGGCCATACTAAACGAGTGTTCAGTAAGGCGGCAATCGGCGGGGAGATGAGCTGTAACAAGCTCAAAAATCATGTAACACATTGGTTTTATTGATTTATTTATAGATGGGCGAGCGTAAGCCGTTGGCGCTGTTACAACTTCGAACAACTGGTGACAGGACGTCAGCCGCAGATCTTTTGCCCACCACAAAACCAATGTGGGA